>CACZLA010000003.1 GCA_902781895.1 uncultured Lachnospiraceae bacterium | reverse complement strand
TTTTCCTTACGCTCTTTTGCGCTGATAGTTCCTGCACTTACGCCTACCGTCAGCAGAGAAATAACTATAGCCGCGATCCAGATAAACTTGAAATAATGCCCGTCACTTATCGACAGCACCTTCCACTTATACTTGATCCAGTCCAAAAAGCCTTTTCTTTCTCCCATAATGCACCCCCATTATTTACATACATTAAAAACCGTATCACAGAGCTACTAAGACTTAAATAATTATTCAGTAGTAACTGATTCTGACTTCTCACCGTCCTTCAGAATTTCCTCAAGCGTACGCCATCCCAGTACAGCACATTTAACTCTGGATGGCATATGTGATATATCCTGAAGAGAGCCTGCTTCCTCAAGCATTTCAAGCTCCTCATCAGTGACCTTATCCTTTATCATTTTGAGAAATGTATCCTTAAGGGCCAGAGATTCCTCTACTGTTTTTCCTATGATCAGCTCAAGCATCATATCGGTGCTGGCCTGGGATATGGCACAGCCGTCTCCGAAAAAGGCGCCGTCCTCTATGATACCGTCTTCGGATACATTTAACTGAAGTGTTATATCATCTCCACAGGACGGATTCACTCCACGAAGGGACTTCTGCGGATTGATCATTTTCGTCTTATGCATGGGACGGATATTATGCTCCGTAAGTATCTCATTGTAAAAAGTTCTGTTTTCCATAATCTTCCTCGTTTTATATCTGCTCTTTTTTATATTCGAATTTTACCGTTCATTTTTATCTGGCGGCTAATATTCAGTCCGGATAACCCATCATCGGACGTATCTTTGCCATCACATCAAGGAGTCTGTTTACTTCATCCTCTGTATTGTAGAACATGAGACTGGCTCTTGTAGTAGATGGGATACCTATGAAATGATGCAGCGGTTCAGCGCAGTGATGTCCGGCACGAACTGCAACATTTGCATCAGCTATTATCGCAGCTATATCGTGGGGATGAACTCCCTCGATCTTGAAGGTGAGTATACCATGATGCTCCTCTGCTTTGTCAGAACCCAGCACAATAACATGAGGTATTTTCTTCATTCCTTCCAATGCGAGTTTTGTTAATTCAAGCTCCCTCTCTTCAATATTATGTAAACCTATCGACTCTATGTAATCTATCGCTGCCGCAAGTCCTACCGCTCCACCGGCATTAACAGTTCCGGCCTCAAACTTATGGGGAAGCTCTGCATATGTAATATCATCAAATGTAACATATTCTATCATCTCTCCACCGGAAAGGAACGGAGGCATCTTTTCAAGCAGCTCCTTTTTTCCGTAGAGAACACCGATTCCCATAGGAGAAAGCATCTTGTGTCCGGAGAATGCCAGGAAATCCACATCCAGCTCCTGTACATCCGTTTTACTGTGAGGAACACTCTGGGAGCCGTCAGCCACGAAATAAGCTCCCACCTCATGGGCTGCTGCTGCAAATGCTTTTATATCTATAACGCGACCGAAAATGTTAGACATGGCCGTCATTGCAACTATCCTGGTTCTGTCAGTCAGAAGCTCTTTAAACCTATCCAGAGAAAAGCTTCCATCCTCTTCGCATTCAAGATATTTCACTGTTGCATTATATCTCTTTGCCGCCAGTCTCCAGGGAAGCATATTGCTGTGATGCTCAACCACCGTAGTGATTATCTCATCTCCCTCAGAAAGCTTTCCTTCCGTATTCAGCATTTCCGATAAAGAGTATGCAACCAGGTTCAGACTTTCCGAAGCGTTTCTTGTGAAGATTATTTCTTTATCCGACTTTGCATTTATGAATCCCGCAACCTTTGATCTTGCAGCTTCATATCTCTCTGTCGCATCTATGGATAATTCATAAAGTCCACGGAAGGGATTTGAATTATGATGATACTGATACTCTTCAACCGCCTCTACTACCTGACGGGGTCTCTGGGTAGTAGCGGAATTATCGAGATATGCAAGATCCGTTTTATCAAAGAACGGAAAATCTTTTCTTATTTTTTGAACATCTAATAACATAATATTCCTCTATTATTTATCTAATATCTATTATTCATCATCGTCATCAATTACAAGTCGCTCGGTCATTTTTTTGAAATCCGTAAAATAGGTCATGTTTACTATTCTGTTTGAATTACCATTTACGGTAAGCACAAAGCAGTCATTTTTTTTCGTATTATAATAATAATATGAATCCGAAGAACCGCCCATCAGATCATTCCCTATGATCATACTCATTTCATACTCATAACTCATGTTGTTCATGGCTTCTCTGGCGGGCTGATTTATTCCAACATCGAAAAATCTGTAATCTCTGGAGTCAGTATTTATTCCCACTCTTTTTCCGTTTATATATATGAGATGAAGATCCTTTCCTGAACGGACAGTCATCTTCCCTGTGGAATAATTCGGTATAGCCTTCACCCTTTTGTCATTATCCTTAAAGGTTATATCATACTTCGCTGCCAGCTCTTCCTCATCTTTATCCAGATCGGCTGTTATATCCTCTCCACCATCACCTGTCAGATATACGGTCAGCTTATAGGCAGTAAATCCGATAATCACCAGAAATATCAATCCGATAATTCTGAAAATGATTCTCCTGGTATTGCTGTTTACATTAAGCCCCTCTTTTTCCATAACGGGCGGAGCTGTATATGTGGGAAGTTGTCCTATCTTATCCATATCGGCTGTGCCTGTTCCGAGACAGCCTTTATACTTATTCGGATCGGCTATCTGCTCCGGTTCTTCTTCCAGCCTCTTATTTTGTTCTTCGTCACTTTTTAATCTCATAAATCAACTATGCCCAATCTTCACCCAATAACTGCTTACGTGTAACCTCATCAGGTATACGACCTGCTACGGCATCTATCCTTGACTTAGCCATAAGCTCAGTAACATCTGCTTCAGGTATTCCCCTGCTCTGGAAATAGAGAAGTATCTCATCAGATATCTTTCCTATGGAAGCACCATGTGCACCTTCAACATCCTCCTCAGCACAAAGGATAAGAGGAACAGTATTATTATGAACCCCCTCATCCATAAGAAGAACGTCCTCTCTTTCATCACCGGTGGCTTCCTTACAGCCTCTGATGAAATCTATGGTACCGCGGAAGGTTTTATCTGCATGATCACGCAGAACTCCGCTTACATTTATCTTTGAATCTGTGAGAACACCTCTGTGTCTTGCAACATAGTTTATATCCATCTTGTCACTGCCTGTAACAAGATATCCGGTATCTATATTCAGAGTACTCTTGTAACCATCCAGATCTGCACAGCAGCTGAGACATACATTTCCCTTGCCGTTATTTATCTGAATGAGATTCAGACCACCCTTCTCCTGATATTTTCCTCCGATGCTGTCAACAAAGCTTGAGCCCTCATCCAGCTGGAATATCTCCACAAGATTCAGCTTTGCTGTTTTTGCTGCCTTGATACGGATATCATTTGCGGCGAATCCGACCCTGCCTTTAAAAGTGATGATCAGGGTCAGCTCAGCATTCTCGCCGAGTACAACTGATGTACGAGCAAGCCTTCCGCTTTCCGTTTCATCTGACGACATGCTGTTAAAATCATATGTCACGCGGATCGGGTCTTCCACCTTAATACCTGCAGGTACAGTATATGAAACACCGCCTGTCTTTGCGGCATGGGAGAACTTTCTGAATTCCTCTCCTGCTCCCAGCTCCACATCTCCAAGGCAGATAGATGTAAAATCAACCTTTCCGACCTTTACATTCTCAGGCATGTTCTCTATACTCTCATCTGCTCTGACAACCTTCACCGGAGTCTTAACACTCTTTTCATTTACCTTTAACCATGTCCATGTCGGGACCGGCAGTTTGTTAATTATCATTTCGCTCATAATATTTCCTTATTTACTATGTCCGTCTCCTGTTAATGATTTATCCAATAGAACCCTTCATTTCAAGTCGTATTAAGTTATTCATTTCTACTGCGTACTCCAGCGGAAGCTCCTTGGATACGTTATCCGCGAATCCGCTTACTATCATGGCGCGGGCTTCCTCCTCCGGAATACCACGGCTCATAAGATAGAATATCGCCTCGTCGGATATACGTCCGATCTTTGCTTCATGTCCGATATCAACATCATCACATCTGACATCCATTGCAGGTACTGTATCCGAACGTGAAACATCATCCAGCATAAGGGATGAACAGTCAACTGCTGACTTGGCCCCTTTGGCCTCCGGTCCGATAACAACCGCGCTTCTGAAGGTGCTTATTCCACCACTCTTTGAGATGGACTTTGTATTCACTGTAGATACGGTTCTCTGTCCGGTATGAACCACCTTGAGACCTGTATCCAGATCCTGTCCCTCTCCTGCAAATGTTATTCCCGTAAACTCAACCTTTGAGTCATCACCTTTAAGAATAGTCATGGGATACAGGTATGAGGTATGCGATCCAAAGGATCCTGATACCCACTCCATCTTTCCGCCTTCTTCTACAGTGGCACGCTTTGTGTTGAGATTGTACATATTTTTTGACCAGTTCTCTATAGTAGAGTATCTGAGTCTTGCATTCTTTCCTACAAAAAGCTCAACTGCTCCGGCATGAAGGTTTGCCACGTTATACTTCGGTGCCGAACATCCTTCAATAAAGTGAAGGTCTGCACCTTCATCAACTATGATAAGAGTATGCTCGAACTGTCCTGCTCCCGGAGCATTCAGTCTGAAATAAGACTGAAGGGGTATCTCAACCTTTACTCCCGGCGGAACGTATACGAATGATCCACCTGACCAAACAGCACCATGAAGAGCTGCAAACTTATGATCCTGGGGAGTAATGAGCTTCATAAAATGCTCATGTATCATATCTCCGTACTCACCATGCATTGCCGACTCAAGATCGGTATAGATAACTCCCTGAGCAGCCACCTCTTCTCTGACATTATGATATACCAGCTCAGAATCGTACTGTGCTCCGACTCCGGCCAGTGACTCTCTCTCAGCCTGTGGAATACCCAGTCTTTCAAAGGTATCCTTTATCTCCTCCGGAACCTCGTCCCAGTCGGCGCTCATTTTATTATCCTTCGGCTTTATATATGTAACTATATTATCCATATGAAGACCGTCTATCGGAGGTCCCCATTCCTTCATTTCCATGTTGTTATAGACTTCAAGAGCCTTCAGACGAAACTCAGCCATCCACTGGGGATCGTTTTTCTCTTTGGATATCTGTTTAACGATCTCGGGAGTAAGTCCTTCCTCGACCTTGTAAACATCCTCATCCACATTCCTGAAATCATACAGGCTTCTGTCCACGTCATCAACGTATGTTTTTTCTTTATCTGCCATGTTTTATTATTCCTTTTTTCTATTCAGCTACTTCGTAAATCTGCATAGATATTTAATTAACAAATCTCTCAAATCCGTTTGCATTGATCTCATCAACCAGTGATGCATCTCCTGTCTCAACGATCTTTCCGTCCACAAGAATATGTGTATAGTCCACCGTAAGAGCTTCAAGTATACGGGTGCTGTGGGTAATGATTATCAGTGCACCATCCCCGCTCTCGTGAAATGCTTTCACTCCGTCTGATACGGTTCTTACCGCATCAACATCAAGTCCGGAATCTGTCTCATCAAGGATAGCCAGATCAGGCTTCATCATAAGCATCTGAAGTATCTCAGCCTTTTTCTTTTCTCCACCGGAAAAACCAACATTCAGATCTCTGTCTGCATAAGATTTATCCATAGAGAGAAGTGCCATCTGCTTTTCCAGAGATTTACGGAAATCCCAAAGTCTTGCTCTGGTTCCTGTCTTTGTATCAACCGCATTTCTTATAAAGTTGGAAAGAGATATTCCCGGAACCTCTATAGGATTCTGAAATGAAAGGAAGATACCTGCTTTTGCTCTGTCAGCGGTTTCCTCACCGGTGATATCCTCACCCTTGAACATGATGGTTCCACTACCGATCTCGTAGCTGGGGCTTCCCATGATAGCATAACCCAGTGTGGACTTTCCCGCTCCGTTGGGTCCCATGATAACATGTGTTTCTCCCGGCTTAACCTCAAGGTTTATACCATGAAGTATCTCTGTTTCATTTACACTTACATGTAAATCTTTGATATTTAATAACTCAGACATTTTTTTCCTCCATATCTGTATAGTTAAAATTACATCATTTATAGAATACGCCCATCAGCGCTGCCATGGTTCCGGTGAACCAGTGAATGATCCATACTCCCCATATTGTTTCCTGCTTGTCATATACTATACCGAGTACACCACCCAGAAGCGCTGCCCCTACCATAAATCCTATTCCAAGATGTATATGAAGTACGGCAAACACGAGTGAAGCCATATATATGGAAACAGCCGACGGATGTTTACAATCCAAAATTCTCTTCAGATTCGACTGAACACAGCCTCTTGCCAGGAACTCCTGAACCAATGCGGTAACTATATAAAACCACCTGTTAAAATCCATTACCGAAAAATTAAAAAACGGTCCCTGCCTGATAATACTGGGATTATTCCTGAATATCAGCTTTATGGTGAGAAGTATCGTAAACGCCACTCCACACATGATGATTGACGAAACAGCTATCCGCTTGGGATTACCTGAAAAAAGACCTATATCCTTCCACTTCAGACTGGAAAATTTCAGGATTACGAAGAGCAGGATTATTCCCAGCACTTCAACCCCGTGGGTTATATACTTTTTACTAAAGGGTTCACCGAGGTCGTCCCAGAGAGTATAAATAGTCAGCCACAGACATATTCCTATCAGGAAAACGGAAAAGATAGTGGAGGAATCTCTGTATTTTACCCTCAGCTCCTCTTCTGCAGAAACATCACAAAGGGTGATGACTATCTGAAATTCATCCTCATTTTCATCATTCTCCAAATAAGAAGTAGTCATTTCAAAGCTACGCTTCACACCGGATGGTGACATAAATTTTACTCTGCCTAAATGAGTTTCACTCTTGGAATAAATCGACTGAAATATATATTCATTAAAACCATCATTATAAGCAGATGCTTCGGAATCATCCTTGATAATATCCATAAATAATGAAAAATAATCCAAGGTTTCATTTTTCCCGATTTCCAGCATCTTGCGGGCAGGCTTATTTGTATATATAATAGTTCCCTGTTTATTTAATACAAGGACACCTGTATTCATATCCCGAAGAACTCGATTAGCAAAACTGGTATCAACATTCCCCATATAGATTATCCCTTTCCCAAATGAAAACTATTACATCTGGTGTCTTACTACCTTATACTCATCCCCGTCTTTAAAATATGGACACTCCTTAAAATTAGTTGACATAAGTCTCCCATAATCATCCTCATCCATATTCACATCACATACCCATTCTTCTGTTTCATCATCATATGTAAAATAGCAACAATAGTCGCACGATGCACTTCCTGACATACTATTTTCCACCTTCCAAGCTATCCATATTATATTTTAAGTATTTTCTCTGCATTCTTATAAAAGATCATTTCCAGTTCATCACGGCCAAGCCCCATATCATTAATACGGTTTACATAATCTGTCTGGTCTGCCCATGGGCTGTCCGTTGCAAACAGTATCCTTTCGGCACCGAAGGCTTTAACCATTATCCTGAACTGCTCGTCAGACATCTGATGATAATCCTTATGATCTTCGGGATTTATCCATTCTATCTCACCTATTGAAAATGCAGTATCCAGGTAAATACCTTTTCCTTCCGATAAACCCTTACTGCCGGCCGGTGTATAGTCGCATACAAACGGAGCAAGTCTCTCGGTTACTTCCTCCCAGTTCATCCATCCGCCCATATGAGCAAGGATAAGACACTCGGGGTTTACGTCCCGAACTACCTCCATTATGGAATCTATGGTACAGCTGACCGGTGGATAAAGACCTATATCCATACCTGCGTGAGTTATAACAAAAAGCCCCATTTCAGAGGCTATATCAATTATTCGCTTTATCCTTATATCATTAAAGGCAATCCTGTAATAATCAGGATGAAGCTTCACACCCTTAAGACCCAGCTCTTTTGCTTCTTTCAGAACTGCTCTCAGATCTGAACAAAGAGGATGCACTCCACCTATGGAAAAGATACCCGTCTTTTCAAAAGACTCATTCACCTTTGCGGCAAAATGATTCATATGAGAAGCCTTCGCGGGATTTGTAACCACGGGAAGAACTACCGATACATTTACTCCGGCCTTTTTCATGGACGCCGCCAAAGCTCCGTTTGTTCCATCTATATGAGCTATACTTCCGCTGGACTCCTGAAGAGCCTTAATGGCAGGAGCTGCTATCTTATCAGGAAATGTATGCGTGTGAAAATCTACTATTCTCATATTGGTTCCATAAACTATCTATAATGCTCTGATCCTCTGCACTTTACAGCTGGATAAGATTTGTATTGATTCCTTTTGACTTGAACAGAGAATCCATTCCCCAGTCATCCGTAAGAATAATTATCTGCTCCTCCTGCATATCCTTCAGACAATCAGCAAGTGCTTTTACCTCAGATGCGCTTTCAAGCATTGAAGTTCCATCGATGATAAGGGGCATATTTTCCTTTGACATATATTTTGCAATACTAAGTCTTATAGCAAGATATGCCTTTGCTGCATCTACATCTGTCAGATTGTCCACGGGAACAAGACCGTAGGAGGTCTTTACAATAAGTCTTCCCTGACTGTCAAACATCAGCTCGCTGAACTGATTATCGGATATACTGCTGAGATATCTGGATACATTTCCGAGAAGATGCTCAAACGCATCCTTTCTGTAGCCTTCAGAAAGCTTGTTTATCTTACTGATTGCAAAATCTATGGCAGTTATCTCATCTTCAAGCTCACTCTTCTTTTTAAATACTGTATCAAACTCATGACGGAGCTTGTTTCTCTCGTTTCTTCTCTCAAGAAGTGCATTTTCCTTCTCCTTAAGAGCAGCCTTTTTCTCCTGATATTCCTTGGCAAAGGTCATATCAAATTCTATCTCTTCCTGTTCTTCGGCTTCTTCCTTCAGCTCTTCAAGAACACGTTTAAACTCTTCTTCATCCGGTGTTTCCGATTTTTCGGAGGAAGAATCAAAGTAACCCTTTGCTTTAAATCCGTCAAGGGTTGTGATAACAACAAAAAGTGCTGTAAAGATTATGAAAAGATTTCTTATAACCTGTTCAAAATCAAGTATATATACTATCGCAGCGACAACAAGGATGACAAACATACCGGTTGCAAGTATTACCGGAATCCTGTCCGTAAACTTAATATCCTTCTTCTCCTGCTTCTTTCTTTCCTTTTCTGCCTGTTCCTCCTGCTGGAGTTTTTTCTCACTGGCACCTATACTGATTTCTCTTTCCGTCAGACGGTCTATCTTCTCATCAATAGTCTGATCGGTTTCATATGTAACAGTACCGTCTTCATTTTCAACAAGACGTCTCGCTACACGCTTACGACGCTCTGCTTCTATAACAAACTCTTCATTCAGAGTCTTTATCTCATTCTCAACAGCCTCTATCTCATCATCCACCGTATCATACTGGGCTATCTTCTCATCCAGCTCATCCAGTCTTCTGATAAGGGGCTTTGGAATATGATTTTTCTTCTCATTCTCAAGATACTCTATAGCCTTTGCCTTATTGATATTTGCAGTACCTGTAAGTGTAAGATTTGTCAGATATTCCTGAAGATGCTCCTTACTGTCAGATGCATGCTCCTCTATAATGCATTTAGTATCAAGATAGGTATTCTTATCTGTTTCACAAAGAGTACCGCAGAGTGTATCGGAATTCTCCAGCTTCAGATCTCTTCCCGACTGTACATCAAGAACCGAAGCTTTTTTTGCTCCGGCAAGAAATGTTCTGTCCACAAGATATGCCTTATCATCACATCTGACATAAGCAGTACCGGAATATCCGGTTCTGTCAGTTGGTTTTCTAAGATCATAATTGGATCTGACCTTAGTAATACCCTCTCTTCTGGGGATACCGTAAATAAGTCCCACAAGAAAATCTCTGACTGTAGACTTTCCGGCTCCTTCCTTTCCATAGACGATATTTACACCCTTTTCAAGATCCATGCTTTTATTATGAAATTTTCCGAAATCTCTTATCAAAAGCTTTGTAAGATACATTTACTCATTTTCTCCTGCCATTATCAAGGCTTCCATTCCATATCTTAAAGCCTTGCTTCTTACGCCATCACTAAGTGTGTAGCTGTCATTTACTTCCTTAATGAAACTGCCCATCATGTTGGTTGCATTTTCAACACGAAGCGTTTTTTCATCTTCCTTCGAAATAGTCATATTGAGTATCTCGTAAACATTATATCTTTCATGGATCCTTGTAAGATCAAAATTCATATTTCCGTTTGAAAAGCCTCTGAAAATGATCTTGTAAATGTTCTCATTTCCAAGCTTCATCATTCTTTCATCAAGTCTGTCCACAACCTGTCTGGCTGTAAGATCCGGTGTCATGGTAATACTTATATCCACATAGTTTCTTCTGGCTATAGGACACCACTCTATACTTGTTCCTTCATCATTTATCTCACCGAGAACATATCCATGACGACCTGTTTCCTTCGGTCCCAAAGGTTCAGGCGAACCTGCATATGCCATCCTGTTCTTAAGGATATGGACAGGTTTTCTGAAATACCCCATTGCCACATAATCAAAGCCCTTTGCTGCCAGCTTTTCCTTCTTAAAAGGCATATGTTTTTTGTCACCACCGCATCCCACCAGGATATTTATGGCATCCTGTCTTCCGGGATCTATCTCTTCGAGAATGTGCTCTGTATATTCCGGCTTGCCGTAGCTGTAGCCTGTAACACAGGTATTGATTCCACGAAGATATGCATTTGTTGTTTTATCCGGAGGAAGAACCACGGTACGGGATCTGAACTTATATGCTGCACTATCGGAACCGGGAACGATATAGTCATCATTTCCCGAAAGCATGACTGTCCTTGTTTTCTCAAGACGCATCAGCTTGTCGTCCACAAATATCAGATCCTCTACAGAGGGAGATCTGTCAAACAGATTTCCTGCTATGATGAGCAGATCTATCTCCTTTTTATTACAGTCATCTATAATAACCTCAAAGGTTTCTTCTATTTCTTTTGTTCTCTTCTCTCCCCACTCAAACTCCGCATCAGGAGTGGCAAAGAGATGCACATCTGCTATGTGAATGAATTTCATAAAGTCACCTGATCATTGATATTTTTGTTTTTAGACACATAGTCCATTATACCTTTTTTTTTAATATGTGTCAAAATCCAATATATGTATATTTTTTCTTTATATTATATCCTCGAGCTCAGCTATGTCAGAAATAAATACAACCCTGTTTCTGACCTTTTCCATGAGAAATTCTTCTCTGACCATCAGATCAAGCTGTTTCTCCAGATAGTCATAATAACCCTTGTAATTATATACAATAACTGACTTGTCAAAATCATCCACAGTCATCATGCATATGACTTCGGTAAGCTCATCCAGAGTTCCTGCCCCACCGGGAAATGCTATAAAATAATCTCCCATTTCCATCAGCTTCAGCCTTCTGTCAGCCAGGGTTTCGGTTACTATCAAATCTGAGATTGTCTCATGCTGCAGTTTTCCCTCCACGAAAAATCTCGGTTCAACACCAACAACCTTTCCACCGGCATTAATTACGCTGTCAGCCAGGATTCCCATAAGACCGGTCTTGCTTCCTCCGTAAATGAGAGTATGTCCGTTACTTCCTATCCAGTTTCCAAGCTCTATGGCTTTTTCCTTATATTCGTCACTGCGGCCCATGGATGAGCCGAGGTAAACCGTAATGTTCACTCTGTTATCTCCCGCCTTTTCATTTTTGTTTTTTCAAGTTTCGTTATTTTTCAAGCTTTTTTCTACCTTATTTTTTTATGCTTTGGTCTTTTTAACGCTTCTTCTTTTTTTAGGTTCAGGTTTTCTTCCGATGAGGATCATACTGCTTCTTTCGGTAAGTGTGACTGTTCCGTTACTAATATCCTTCTCAGCCTCGTCATCCATTTCTCCTGAATATACATATATCTCCCAGGTGAATCCATTTGGAAGTGTGGGAAGTTCAAACTCCTTCTCCTCCCAGTACACATTGAAAATGCTGTATATAAAGCTGTCCTGCGAGACATCAAAATCAGCAGCCGGCTCCGAATACAGCACTCCTACGCAGTGCGACGGTGAGCCGAGATCGATATCCCAGGGTCTTGTTCCGTGGAATGACATTTCCGGATAGCCGCTGGAGTTTTCCCCAACCTCAAAATTGCTGCGTCTCAGCACCGGATGCTCGTGTCTCAGCTGTATAAGCTTTGAAGTATATTCAAATACATCCTTATGCTTCTCCAGCAGATCCCAGTCCAGCCATGATAAAGGACTGTCCTGACAATAAGGATTATTATTTCCGAATCTGGTGGTCATGAACTCATCTCCTGCAAGGATCATTGGTACTCCCCTGGAGATCATGAGATAGGTCATGGCATTTTTTACCTGTCGTTTTCTGAGTGCATTTACCTCCGGATTATCTGTCTCACCCTCAACTCCGCAGTTCCAGCTCAGATTATCATTACTTCCGTCCCGGTTATCCTCTCCGTTTTCCTCATTATGCTTTTCGTTATAGCTGACAAGATCATAAAGTGTAAAACCGTCATGACAGGTAATGAAATTGATGGATGCATTTGCACCTCTGGTGCTGTAAAGATCCGGTGAACCCTGAAGTCTGTATACAAGCTCAGGCCATACCTCACCTTCACTCTTAAGGAATTTACGGACCGTATCACGATACTTTCCATTCCACTCTGCCCATCTGTTCCATGAAGGGAAGCTTCCAACCTGATAAAGTCCTGCGGCATCCCACGCCTCGGCAATAAGCTTTGCTTTTCCGAGGATAACATCCTGTGCAAGAGTTTCCAGAAGCGGCGGGTTCTGCATGGGCACGCCGTTTTCATCTCTTGAAAGGATGGAGGCAAGATCGAATCTGAATCCGTCTATATGATAATCCGTAACCCAGTAACGAAGGGCATCCAGAATAAATGACCTTACCACAGGGTTATTGCAGTTCATGGTATTTCCGCAGCCACTGTAGTTTGTATATTCTCCTTCCGGTGAAAGAAGATAATAGGTTCTGTTATCTATTCCTCTGAAGGAAATGTATGGTCCGTCCGGACCCATTTCCGCTGTATGATTAAATACAACGTCTAGTATAACTTCTATTCCGGCCTTATGAAGTCTCCTTACAGTATTTTTAAGTTCTTCCGCAGCCAATCCCATGGGACCGGAAGCCGCATATCCGGACTTCGGTGAATAAAAGCCCAGGGTAGAATAACCCCAGTAATTATATAGCTTCTTCCCCTTATAGGACCAGGGATTTTCCAGCTCGTTAAATTCAAATATGGGCAGCAGCTCTACGCAGTTTACTCCAAGCTCCTGCAGATAAGGGATTTTTTCAATAATTCCGGCATAGGTCCCCTTACGCTTTATTCCGGAGGACGGATCCTTTGTAAATCCTCTGACATGAGTTTCATATATAACAAGACCCTCCATAGGAAGCTCCAGAGGCTTGTCTCCCTCCCAGTCATAGTCAACGGGAATAACACGTCCTCTGATGGGGAAGGGATCATCCTTGTCCGGCTCTTCACCCCAGACATCACGTCCTCCCACCAGATGTGCATATGGATCCAGAAGTATCTTGTCCCGTTTAAACAGCAGCCCCCTCTTCGGATCATAAGGTCCATCCATACGATAGCCATATTCCAGCTCTTCGTAATTAAGTCCATACACTATCATGGAGAATACATTTCCTATACGAAATTCATCAGGAAATGGTATACACACGAAAGGTTCATTTTCACCTGTATGAAACAGTACAAGTTCACAATAGGTTGCATCCTTTGAGTACACCGAAAAATTAATGGAGTCATCGGCAAGCAGGCTGGCGCCAAATGGATATACACGCCCGCACCTGTAACGGATACCGTTAATCTCATGTGTCGGAAAGCTGTCGGAACGAATCATACCTATCCTCCTTAAATACTACTAATTATTAATCTACTGACTTAAGTGACTCTATCATATCTATACTTCTGAGCTTCAGGAACGTCACTCCCATCATTACAAAAGTAAATACAAGGGCAAGTCCCGTTGCCATGAAATAACTGACCGGTTTTATGATCCTGACAAATATCAGATTATCAACTCCGATTATATCAAGAACTATCCCCAAAATATACGGTGTTATCAAAAGACCGATAATAATACCGGCTATACTGCTTATGATGGTTTCACGGTATATATAATTATTTGTTTCTACAGGTGTAAATCCCAGAACCTTCAGCGTTGCTATCTCCCGGGTCCTTTCACTTATGCTTATTGCGATAAGATTGTATATGACCGTAAATGCCAGCAGAGACGCAATGACCACCAGAAGTACAACCACACTGTCCAGTCCCTTGATGGCTTCATTCGCCTGCCTCTGTACCTTTTCGGAAGTGGTTACATTTACAAATGTATCTATATCATAAAGCTTTTCAGCCAGTTTCTTTGAATCACCCAGTGCATTTTTTGCAACAACCGTGTTATAAAGCACGCCGTGCCTGAAGGTCTGTCTGTAAAGATCTTCAGACATATATACATAGTTTGAGACATAGTTTTCGGTTATGGCACTTATATTAACACTATAGGACTCACCATCACTATTCTGCAGAACCAGCTTATCACCTATACCGATATGAAGTCTTTCGGCAATTCTCGGAGTGATGATAACGCCGTCATTATCAAGTGTAAGAGGTGTTCCCTTCTTAAGCTCCTCATCCTGTCTGAAGCCTATATCTCTCGGATCTGCTGCTCTCAGTGTGAAATAATCCGCAAATTTATCACTATCATCATCCGGAACTATCAGATAAACATCCAGGTTAAAATCATCTCCCTTACTTATGGTAAGGGTCTCCTGTCTCAGCATCAGGGGATCCGTCAGAAGCTTTCCGAGATCCTCTCCATCGGAATCTATTTTATCAAATCCCGCTACGCCCTCGTTCATGACAGCCATTACATCGTAATGAATAATATCCTTGAACTGCTTATCGCCTATACCGCTGACACAGTCCCTGAGGGCAAATCCGATGAGCATGAGAAATGTACAGCCACCAACACCTAAGATAGTCATTATTACTCTTCTTTTATATCTGAAAAGATTTCTTATGGTTATCTTCCATGAAAATGACAGTCTGCCCCAGAAGCCCTTGATCCTTTCCAAAAGAAGCTTTCTTCCCTTCTTCGGCGGAACCGGTCTCAGCAGATATGCAGGCTTATGTCTCAGCTCCATCATACAGCTGTAAACAGTAACCCCCGTCATAACAACAAAGGACACAACCAGCGAACCGATGATCATTTTAAGATCCACGATATATTTTATTCCCGAAAGATATAGCGGGAAACATTTAAATACAAAGTCCGGAAGAAGCCATTCACCCAGGAAATATCCTCCGAAAACTCCGATAAATGTGGCCAGCAGAACATATATCATATAGCTGCCGATAATTCTGATATTTGAATATCCGAGAGACGTAAGTGTTCCCATCTCCCCTCTTTCCTCGGCAATCATCCTGGACATGGTATTTGATGTCATAAGAACTACCACAACTATAAAGAAAAGCGGAATGATATCTGCTATAGCCTCAACCTCATTATACTGATCCAGAAGAGTCTTGTAGGTCGGAACGTCTTCATCCCTGCCATTCACATACCATTTACACTCCGGTATCTCTACCTCGGCGGCAGCCTTATCCTTTGCTTCGTCCATGGCAGTGGCCATAGCCTCATCCATCTGATCATCCACCATGGAATCTATTTCAATATCAGTATAAGGAGATATATAATCACGCAGGCCCTCAGACAGTGTGCCCACAAAATCTTCAAATTTCATTCCCAGCTTTCCGGCCTTTTCCTTAAGACCGGCTATGGTTTTATCCTGCTCTTTTTTTACCTTGGCACGTACCTCCTCTTCTACTTTGGCACGCACTTCTTCACGGATTTCTTCTCTTCGTTTTTCAACCTCGTTATACGCAGTCTGAACTGCTCTCTCATGCAGATCATCCTCTCTTGCCTTCTCTCTTTTCTCCCTTATGGTCTCAATCTTTGATTTAAGATTTTCCAGCTTCTTTTCATAAGAGTCGGAGTAAGGTACGTCATCCTCCGTTTTTTTCATAGTCATATATATATCTGTATATGAATCTATATCAAAAACATTTTTATCAACAAGAATATATGACGTCAGTTCACCGTTACCGATGGTGGCGCTTCCATAATCATCTCCCAGGTACGTCGGATCAACAACTGTTCCCACCACCTTATACTTATGAACCCTGAGAATGCCATCTGAGTTTTCATCTTCTTCTGAATCCTCCCCGGTATCCTCCGTCTGAGGTTCTGCATCCCCTGCAGTACTCTCTGCCACTTCTTTTTCCACGGAATTTTCTGCCTCATCTCCGGATGGTTCCCTGACGGTTATCACATCTCCCACCTTATAATGAGCATTATCGGCAAGACACTCGTCATCCTTTACAGGACGGGTTCCGTCCTTCAGCAGACTTCTGTTGATCTCATTATCTATGGATATGACCCGGATTACATCATTTCCGTCATATGCAAACTCGGAATAACCGGAAGTGACTTTATCCACACCATCCAGCTTTTTCAGTTCTTCAACATCCTCATCCGTAAGCCCCAGCGTACTAACTATATGAATATCCATCATTATGGTCTCGTTGGTAAACTCTGTCTGGGCATTACGAATAGCAGGTATCGATAAACGAATACCTGCATAAAATCCAACTCCGATAAGAATGATCGCTATCAGTGACACAAACCTTCCGAAGGAATGTTTTATTTTCTTAAATGTATTCTTCACCAGCATAGTCTGTTACCAATCGAGATCACCCGGATCAACAGGATTCTCATTTATCTTTATCTTATCAACCGTGCCGTTCTTTATCCTTATAACCTTATCGCAGACAGAGGCTATATCGGAATTGTGTGTTACTATTATAGTTGTAACTCCTCTGGTCTTACATGTATCCACCAGCAGCTGTATTATCTTTTTTCCGGTATCCGAATCCAGTGCTCCTGTGGGTTCATCACATAAAAGTATCTTAGGATTCTTTGCTATGGCCCTGGCTATGGCAACTCTCTGCTGCTCACCTCCGGAAAGCTGACTCGGAAAGCTGTCCAGCCTTTTTAAAAGACCCACTTCTATAAGTACCTCTACCGGATCCAATGCATCCTTACAAAGCTGGCAGGCCAGTTCAACATTTTCAACTGCAGTCAGGTTTGCTACCAGATTATAAAACTGAAAAACAAATCCTATATCATTTCTCCTGTACTGGATAAGGTCTCTGTTTTTCATTGCGGAGATATCCTTTCCGTCAACTATGATGGAGCCAGCCGTAGGGCTATCCATACCTCCCAGCATGTTAAGGATAGTTGTTTTTCCCGCACCACTCTGTCCGAGAATAGCAACCATTTCTCCTTCTTCAACGCTGAAGGTACAGTCACTTACAGCAAGGACCTTTACCTCTCCACGATATTCTTTATCTACATCGTTAAACTCTATATATGACATAAGCTTTTCTTTCTAATCTATGCTATATACTATCCTGCCACCGCATATCGTATAGTGAACCTTACCCGGAAGCGTCCAGCCTTTAAACGGACTGTTATCTGCCTTTGAAGCAAAATGGTCCACTACCCACTCTTCATTCTCGCCGAATATAACTATATCCGCCGGAGCTCCTGTTTCAAAGCTGCCAGGTATAAGCCTGTATAGCTCAGATGGATTTTTGCTCATAAGCTCCATCAGCTTCAGCAGCGATATATGTCCCGGTTGAACCAGAGATTTGATACCAAGTCCCAGAGATGTCTCAAGTCCGATAATACCGCTTGGTGCTTTATCTATAGGCCTGTCCTTTTCCTCTGATGAATGAGGAGCATGATCCGTTACTATCACATCTATGGTGCCGTCAACTATTCCCGCTATGATTGCCTGCCTGTCAGACTCTTCTCTGAGAGGCGGATTCATTCTTGCATTTGTTCCGTACTCAAGAACAGCTTCTTCCGTAAGTGTAAAATGGTGTGGTGTAGCTTCTGCATGTATATCCGCCCCAAGCTTCTTTCCCGCACGGACAAACTCCACACTGTTTCCTGAACTTATATGCTGGATAACAAGAGTTGCTCCGGTCTCAACCGCCAGGGCCACATCTCTTGCAACCATTACATCCTCTGCTGTTCTTGAAGCGCCTCCGTATCCAAGCTGTTTGGATACCTTTCCCATATTTACACCTGCACCTGCCACAAACAGGGGATCCTCTTCATGAAGACTGATGGGAAGATCCAGCTCCTTTGCTTTGATCATGGCATTATACAGGATTTCCTCACTCATGATGGGAAGTCCGTCATCTGTAAAACCGGCTGCTCCTTCTGCCTCGAGGGTTTCCATATCAACCAGTTCTTTTCCTTCCATGCCCTTTGTGACCGTAGCTGCCTGAAGAAGATTTATACCTGTCTTCTCTCCCTTTTCCTGAATATACTTAAGGGTTTCAACATTATCTACAACAGGCTTTGTATTTGCCATACAAACAACTGTTGTAAAACCGCCCCGCGCTGCTGCAGCAGCACCGGTTTCAATATCCTCTTTATATGTGAAGCCCGGATCACGAAAATGGACATGTGTATCCACAAGTCCAGGGGCAACAACAAGCCCGGTGGCATCTATAGTTTCTATATCTGCGTCTGACACATCATACCTTGCCTTAATCTCTTCCATATCAAGGTCAGGTCCGGCACCGACTATCATATTTTCATATACGGCAACAT
This sequence comes from uncultured Lachnospiraceae bacterium, assembly GCA_902781895.1. GTDB lineage: Bacteria > Bacillota > Clostridia > Lachnospirales > Lachnospiraceae > Eubacterium_Q. The sequence continues at coordinate 66,553 of CACZLA010000003.1, read as the reverse complement.
CCGCCTTTTCATCTTTTCCCGTTACAGGGTCAACAACTCTTCCACCTTTAATATATAACATATTCTCTCCTTTTTTTGACCTTTGACACTTATGTCATTTTACCATATAAACCCCTCAAAAAAAAGATGACACAAAATTACCATTTTGGCCATCTTTTTATTATCTATTCATTATCTTTTACACTATCTTTTATTTCATTATCCTGCTTTACGAACATCTCTGCCGCAAACTTCTATCAGTTCATAAAAATTATCAATCTCCTTAAGGTCGGTTTTTGCTATCTCATAAACCTTAAGTTTAAAATCCTCCGGATGTATAAAAAGCGGAATGTTATCCCACCAGATATCATAATTTTTATTGATCAGATATTCTTCCTCAACATAGTGTTTCAGCATTCTTCCGTCCACACTGTTCCACCTGGATATACCGAACAGCTGCCATCCGTGATCACCACCCACTGAAGCTGAGGTTACAATTCCGTTTTCATCGGTCTGCATAACCCACTCATCTGTTTCACCGTGGAGCTCACTTGCGGCATAACCTGAACACTCAAAATACGGACTGAGTATATCAGGGTTGTAAATGATCTGGTCTCCGTCCACACAGATAGAATTCTCAAGATACTCTCTTGCAACAAACATTGAGGAAATGTTGTTACGGGTTTCATAATAAGGATTATATAAAATATCCACATCAGGATATTTCTTTTTTACCTCAGAGAATTTTTCTGCCAGATATCCTGTAACAATATGTATCTCAGTGATGCCATTTGCATGAAGTGCATCAATCACAGTATCTATCATTCTTACTCCGTTCACCTTCACCATAGGCTTCGGTGTATCATATGTTGCCGGTCTGAGACGGCTTCCTATTCCTGCAGCCATGATTATGGCTCTCTGGGCTTTAAACAAAATACTCACCTTCCTTTTTTTGTTCATGTAATTGTGTTATTTGTGATTTGGTGAACATTATAGTCTTATAAAAACCTCTTGTCAAGCAGAAATATTCTAAGTAACAAGAGGTTTTATATCATTCATTATATTATTGGATATTATCATCACTGGTCAATCAATGAAATTCTCTATCTTCATCATTACGTCTCCGACGCTCTCGATATCAGTCTTTACATCGCCGGTTTCCAGAGAATGATTAGAATCTTTATACTTATATAGAGGCACACCCCGTCTCTCACATTCAGCTTCAATAATATCGGTTCCGACCCAGGGATCCGAGGTTCCGTGAAATGCTATAGCCGGGGCCTTAACTGTATCCATAAAGGTCTGAGCAAGTGGAGTTATGTAAACCAATTTCAGATTATCCAAAGAAGCCTGCGAAGCATATCTGACCATAGCTATGGTACCGATACTCTTCCCCACAAAAACCACACTGTCGTACTCATCAAACCTGACGTCCTTAAGCTGTTTTCCTGTCTGCTCCATTACCATATCAAAGGTCTCACCCATTTTTGAGACATCATTTCCCTTTTTCTTCGGGAGTCCCTCATACTTAAGTGATATAATCTCGTACCCCTTATTCTTAAGCACCTTTCCGGCGTAATACATGAGTGGTCTTTCTGCTGTATATCCTACCCCCGGAAATAAAACACATAGATTATTTTTTCCCATAAACATTTTCTCCTAAAGATTCCGTTTACACTACCCTAAAGCTGACTTATGATCTTTCTGTTTACTCGTTTATAAAAGAATAACGAAAGCGTAAGTGACATTATCTCTGCGATGGGAAATGCCCACCATACATTTTCAACCTCTCCTGTTTTTGAAAGAAGCCACGCAACAGGAACCAGCACCACAAGCTGTCTTCCGATGGAAACCGCCAGTGAATACTTACTTTTTGCAAATGCCTGAAATGCGGAACCAAGGGCTATACAAAGGGCTGCTATAGGAAATGAAAGACTTATTATCTTCAGAGCCGTCTCTCCTATAGAACGCATTTCCTTAGAGGCATCAAAGAATTCCAGAAGATCCTTCGGGAATATCCAGAAGACTGCTGTTCCCACAAGCATTATGGAAAGAGCAAGCATCATTCCGAAGCTTATTGCTTCCTTTATCCTGTCTCTGCTCCTTGCTCCGTAGTTATATGCAATAACCGGTATAAGTCCGTTATTAAGTCCGAATACAGGCATGAAGATAAAGCTCTGAAGTTTGAAATAAACTCCGAACACGGCAACTGCCGTAGATGAGAATACACCCAGTATCTTGTTCATGCTGTAAGACATTACGGAACCAATGGCCATCATAAGTATGGATGGTATTCCCACTGCATATATTTTCTTTATTATCTTCAGCGAAGGGCTGAACATTCCTTTTATTGAAAGCTGTATGTCCGTGTTATATCTGACATTCAGCACTCCCCCCACTATTGCAGCAACGGTCTGACCAAGCACTGTAGCATAAGCCGCACCCTTAACACCACACTCCGGAAAGCCTGCAAGTCCGAATATAAGTATCGGATCAAATATAATATTTATCACCGCTCCCGCTATCTGAGAGATCATACTGAGGTGTGTACGTCCGGTTGACTGAAGCAGTCTTTCAAATGTCATCTGGAAGAATACGCCAAGGGAAAGTACACAGCAGATCATAAGATAATCCGTACCCATTTTGGCTATATTCTCTGAATCGGTCTGAGATCTTATAAACGGTCCTGCCAGAAATAACCCGACAAATATAAATACAACAAAGCTTAAAAGCGTCAGCAGTAGGCCGTTATTCGCCGACCGGTTTGCCCTTTTCTGTTTTTTCTCTCCGAGAGACTTGGAAAGAAGTGCATTGATACCTACTCCCGTTCCGCTTCCCACGGAAATGATCATCATCTGAAGCGGAAATGCCAGGGTAACTGCAGTGAGTGCATCCTCGCTTACTCTTGAAACAAATATACTGTCTACAACATTGTACAGGGCCTGCACCAGCATGGATATCATCATGGGAACTGACATTGTTACTATCAGTCTTTTTACCGGAAGCGTGCCCATTTTGTTTTCGGCCGCCAGCTCCTCATCCTCCTCCGGATCAAATCCGCCAAGCTGCAGCGCATCCTTCTCTAACTCTAAATATTCATTTTCCATTTTGTTTTATCATTTTTCCTTCTTTTGATTACTGCATTATAGCATTATCCCTAATCTTCTCCAACTTGTTTTTTAAGTATCTGTATTATATCTTCCGGTGTCTCGGCAAAAACCTCTGCCCCTTCCTCTATAAGGTAATCCCTGTCACGGAAACCCCAGAGAACTGAAATACACGGCAGACCGGAATTTCTGGCCGTCAAAAGATCCACCTCTGAATCTCCGATATAAACAGACTCTTCCTTTGTTCTGCCCAGCTCTGCCAGCGCCTGCTCAACCATATCCGGGGCGGGCTTTCTGTTTATCCCATCCCTTTCACCGATGGCAGTTTCTACGCTGTCCCTGAAGAATCTTTCATTTAGCTCCTTAACGGCGGAGTCTATCTTGTTGGAAACGATGGCCATCTTATATCCCATTTCCTTCAGCTTCTTCATCACATCCAATACACCGTCATAAGGACAGGTATTATCCATACAATGGATGTCATAGTGTTCTTTGAATAAGGGAAGCATTTCATCTATAGTCTCCTTTGATGTGCCTTGGGGAACTGCACATTCCAGGGCGTGCCTGATACCGTTTCCGAAAAAGCTTCTGTATTCCTCTATGCTGCGCTCCGGCATTCCGTAAAGGCTCAGCACATAATTGACCGATTCTCTCAGATCAATAAGCGTGTTCAGGACTGTGCCATCCATATCCCATACGATAGTATTTATTTTCATTTATCCACTTCCTTTTGTTATAAGATTCTTCGCTTCGCTCAGAATGAAACGACATTCCTGTAAGTCTCACGTTCTCTAAAAATGAGCCTGTTCCGAAACCGGAACAGGCTTTCATTAAGCTTATTCTATATGACTGTTTACTGAAGATCTTTAAAGTGAAACACTGACTTACCGGATGCATAGTCTCCTACTATCTGTCCCTGTCCCACAAGCTTATACTTATAGGTTACAAGTCCCTCCAGTCCCACAGGTCCTCTGGCATGGATCTTGCTGGTGCTGATACCCACCTCTGCTCCGAAGCCGTAACGGAATCCGTCTGCAAATCTTGTGGAGCAGTTCACGTATACACCGGCAGAATCAACCAGCTGTACAAATCTGTCTGCTGTTTCTTTATCCTCTGTAATTATACTATCTGTATGATGTGATCCATGAAGATTGATATGCTCTATAGCCTCATCAACACTCTCCACCAGCTTTGCTGAAACGATAAGTGCGAGATATTCCTTGAATTCGCTTTCATCCACTGATTCATAATCCAAAGACTTTGCCTCTGTGTTATCAGCTTCCTCAGCCATAGATCTTTCCACCAGATCGGTTACCTCTTTTGTACCTCTCAGCTTGATTCCATTTTCCGATAAAGCCTTCACAAGCTTCGGAATGAATACACTGAGGAATGCTTCATCTCTCTGAATAAGAAGAGTCTCAACCGCATTACATGCAGCAGTATACTGCATCTTTGCATCCAATATTATGTTAACCGCCTTGTCAATATCCGCATTCTTGTCTATATAAATATGACATACTCCGTCAGCATGGCCCATTACGGGAATATGGGTGTTGTCCATAATATATCTGACAAATGCATTCGAACCGCGTGGTATAAGAAGATCCACCAGCCCATCGCAGGTAAGCAGTTCATCTATCTCATTATGCTGCTCAACCTGAAGCATGCACCCCTCCGGAAATCCGGCCTGAATAACTGCTTCATATATAGTTTCAAACAAAATACGATTTGTGTAGGTAGTCTCTTTTCCGCCCTTAAGCACCGGACAGTTTCCGCTTCTTATACAAAGACAGGATATCTGAACAAGAGCATCAGGTCTGGCCTCAAATATAACACCTATAACACCTATAGGACATGTGAAACGAGTCAGTCTCAGTCCATCGTCCAGCTCCCTGTCCAGAGTTATCTTTCCGATAGGATCTCCGAGGGAAACAAGCTGTGTTATTCCTGCTATAACATCATTCAGTTTAGCCTCGTTAAACTTAAGACGTTTAACTACAGCATCAGCAACTCCATTTTGCTCAGCTGCCTCAAGATCCTTCTTATTTGCAGCAAATATTTCCGCTCTTCTTTTTACGAGACACTCAGCAACCTTGATAAGTGCTTTACATCTTGTCTTATTATCTAGAGCTGCAACCAGCGGAGCAACACTCTTCATTTTTCTTACTTCATCCCTGACAACCATTATACAAACCTCTTATAAATTAGTTTTTCAAAACCTCTATGGTCTTAACATCGTAATACTTTAACACATTTACCACATCCTCGTCTATTACTTCTCCGATAACCACAGGAGATATAGCCGGAGGACATGGGGCTAACTGATCGGCAGCAACACGTCCTATGATACTGTCACTGACCTCAACCATCTCACTGGAGGTATAAAGCACCTCATAGGGCTGATATCTGACTCTCGGTCTGCAGTCAAATTTCTTTACTGCAATATCCGCAAATTCAGCCTCCAGAGTTCCCTTGGTTTCCTCGATGATCTCAGTTATCATTCTCTTAAACCATATGCTCTCTACCGGAAATTTATTATACGGAGACCACATGGTCACAACATAATCCCGGTCAGCATATTCCGGTTCCATATTTGCATGTCTCAGTCTTTCAAATACTTCAATACCATTCAGTCCGAACTTATAAACCGGAATTGTTATCTTGAAGGGTTCCCCCTCCAGACATGGAACTATTTCTCTTAATTCACCTATATATTTCTGGGCACGAATGAAATCCTCTTCTTTTATCTTTTCCGTAAGCTCATCCAATGATTTAAGTATCATATATGACGGACTTGTGGATCCGAACATCAGCATGGCCTTCTTCGCTGACTGCTCTATACCCTCAGGAGCATTATGGGAAATGTGCATATACGCACCACCTGTAAGGATAGGAAGTGTCTTATGAGCAGAATCACTTACTATATCCGCACCATGACTTAAGGGATGCAGATCCTCTTTCAGGAATCTGAGATAAGCGCCATGAGCATTATCGCAGATAAGCAGCAGACCATGTCTGTGTACCACCTCTGCAATACCATCTATGTCCAGAAGATTTCCCAGATAGTCGGGCGATGTTATGTAAACTGCAGCCACCCTGTCCAGCACTTCCTCTGTCTCCAGATCCACCAGATATCTTTCAACTCTTTCCGGAGTCAGATTACATTTGCATATACTGAAATGATCGTCACTGTTTTCCGAATACATCCATTTAATATCAAATTCCAGAAGACCGGATGCATGGATAAATGACTTATGTGCATTTCTGGCAGCAAGAATAATAGGCTTCTTCGACAGCATGCCCTTTTGCTCATAGTATCTTTTTACAGCCATAAAGCACATAGCCTTGATTATCTGAGATGAACCCTCTGTACCATAACAGGTTCTTCTTGCTCCAAAGATATCAGCGGTCTTCTTTTCGCTCGCTGCTATGATCCCATCAGACATATAAAGACTATCGGCACCGGGAATCTCGGTTATATCATCCTCATAACCAAACTGTCCCTTGTGTCCGGGCATATGAAGCCTTATGCTTTTTCTGCCTGTATAATCCTCCAAAAAATTCTTGATTGGATGAAGTTCATAGTTTTCATTATCTGCCATATCGCACCCCTCTTTTTTGAATCATCGTTCCAAACAATAAATTTCCCCATCGGAAGGTTTTTTATCAGGTCTTCCGAACAAGAAGCTCCACTACAAATCCGTTATCATTGTAGCACTCAACTCCTCCACCCTGTTTTTCCATATACATCCTCACCAGATGCATACCTATACCGTAACCTTTTTTATCTTTTACATTACTGCCTCTGTAATACTTTTCAAAAATCAGAGGAAGATCTTTTTCTTCAACCCCAGGGCCGCTGTCCCGGATGGTAATCTTTATAAATCTGCTGTTATCCTTATCGGCCTGAGTCAGTTTGTCATACTCACTGAAGCTTACATGAATGTCGGTTCCCGCATACTTATGGGAATTTCCCACCACGTTATCGATAACCTGCTCCATACGAAGTCTGTCAATCCTGACCAGACATCCCGGGATATGATTGTCGAGAATGATATTCCCATAATTCTTAAGACTCTGGAAGTACCCCTCTATCACTTCCGAGTTCTCATCATTTATATGAAGCTCCAGCTTATCCAGGTCTTCCATCGTGGCCTGGAAAACATTGTCCATTATCTGTTTTATGGTATCTGCCTTTTGTGATATAGCGCTGACCTTTTCCAGAATATCCTCATTATCCTTGTACTTAATACTCATTACCTCGCAGGCGGCCTGAATAGTCGCCACCGGAGTATTGATATCATGACTCAGCTCGGCAACAAGCTCCTTGTTAGCCTTGTCCGCCGCCATCTCACGTTCATGGGATGTCCTGATTTCCTCTCTCATCAGGTCAAAGCTCTCCACAAAGTTTCCAAACATATTCTGCTTATGTATCGGAAGCTGTACGTCCAGATTGCCCTTTGCTATCTCCGACGAATAAACCGACATCTCCCTTACGGGATATATCATTTTTCTGTATATGATAAATATGAACAGATATCCCACCAGGAGCATAGTGCCCCATATAAGAATGCCCATATTTAAAATTGTTTTCTTATACGAATCAATACCTTCCGTCTTATCAGCCCAGATTATCTTGCCTATACACTCTCCCTCCGGAGAAAAATCCATGACCAGGGAACTGTTTTGATATGCCTGATAAAGCTCCGTGGATGAATAGGGCTCAAGCAGAAGACTGCATCCGAATTCCCTCTCTATATCATCCTCAGCCGAACCTGCCGAGAACCTGTCATATATCTGCTGAAGCTGATCATTATAGTAGGAAACATCCCGTCTTTCCAGGGACACATTTCCCACCCTTATAAAAAGCACTGCAAGTATGATACCCATTACGATGGTATACGCGATAATAATATTTCTGATAACCTTCATCCGTCAGACCTCAAGAATATATCCCGTACCCCAGATGGTTTTTATCATACCGGGATTGTTCGGATCCTCTTCCAGTTTTTCTCTCAGCTTCCTGATATGGACATTCAGGGTTCCGTCTCCGTAAAATGTATCTCCCCATACCTTTTCAAAAAGCTCATCCTTCGTAACGATAGTATTCTTTCGTTCATAGAGACATTCAAGCAGGGCAAACTCCTTTGCCTTAAGAGCTATCCTCTCACCCTTCATTATGACTGACATGGTGGATGCATCCAGAGTGATAACCTCATCTGCAGGAGCGGGTACCGCAGAGCTTTCAGCCAGCTCCTTTATCTGCTCCATTCTCTTCAGATTCACCTTTACCTTGGCCAGAAGAACCGACAGACTGTACGGTTTTTTTACGTAATCATCACCACCGATACTGAGGGCTATGAGCACATCATCGTCACTCTGTCTGGCACTGATAAACAGGATCGGAAGCTTATAGCTTTCCCTTACCTTCTTACATACATCAAAGCCGGAACCATCTCCGAGATTGATATCCAGAAGTATTATGTCAACCTCATTCTCATCCAGAAATTTATAACATGCATCTGCACTTTCAACATATGCTGTCTTTACATTGAACATCTCAAAGTATTCCGTTGTCATCTTTGCAAGCTCTGCTTCATCATCCACAATAAGACAATTATAATGCATGTCAGTGCTCCTTTCCCGTACCTTTTATAATACATCAATTTACAGATTTTTTCACTAAAAAAATAAGTCAGTGGGTACTACCCCACTAACTTATTTTCTCTAACTTATTTCCACCGTCTCATTATTCTTCGGTAATCATTTCGATAGGTTTAAGTTTTCTTACCTTTATTCCGAGGAGGGCTGATGTGATAAGTGCTACTGCAAGTATTCCGAGACCCGTAGCAGTTATCATTACTATCGGGAGATTAAACTCCATTGATTTCATTCCGAAGAGTGAGAAGCAGGCAACACATGCCTTTCCGCCGAGAGGCTGGCTGACCAAAGCACCTATAAGTATTCCGATGATTATAGCAGGGGCATTTGAAAGCATTATCTGAGTAATAAGTCCACCTGATGTCATTCCCAGTGCCTTACTGATTCCCATGCCGCGCCACTCTCTGATTATCTTTGCTCTGATAACCAGTGACTCTACGAAGATTACGATAAGCATTGTGAGAAAAGCTATGATTATACTTATTGACTTAAGTGAATCTGAGATAGTTCCGGTGGTGGAACTCATCATCTTTTCACCATCTGACATACCGAAGGCTTCCTTATCGATACCCTTGCTCTTTGCAAAATCCTCAAGTACCGGCTTCATACTGTCAAATGTTTCGCCGCTCTTAAGATAGATATTATATGTAAGCTTGCTTGTGGTCGGTACTATTCTTTCTCCGGCATCCATATTCATGATAATGGTACGGCCCATTCTTTCCACTCTCTGATTCAGGCCTACTATCATGTAGTCAGCTTTCTTCGTACCAAACTCAATCTCAACAACATCTCCCACCTTTGCACCAAGATCTTCAGCTGCAGCAGCTGTCATGATTATCTCATTGTCATGAGAAGGAAGTCTTCCTTCCAGCATTCTGGTATTCTTAGCATTATTTACGTCATCATATACATAAGTGTATATTGAGCTTTTTTCGTCACCAAACTTTACTACGGGTTCGATTCCGTATGTTCCGAGAACTGTATCTACTCCATCCAGCTCCCTAAGTTCATCACCTATCTCCACGTCGCCGGTTACATATATTTCCGGAAGCTCAAAGCCCATGAAACCAACCAGCTTGTCAGAGTCCTTTCCGAAGTTCTCATAAAGTCCGAAGCCTACAAGAGTAGAAACAGTAAGTACAGCAGTTATAAGTACCAGAACAATATTTCTTCCGAGGCTTTTTGATGTATCCTTCAGTGAGAGTACAACCGGAATTGAAAATGGAGTCTTCTCGAATGAGAAACAATTTCTCTTGAAGTTATGTGTTGCGATGCCGCCTCTGAGTGCATCGAGAACCGTAATCTTCTTATAGGTTCTGCTGACAAATGTGCTTACCAGATAAATGATCAGGAGAAGACCTGCAACTACTATAGCTGCGGTCACGAAGTTTATCGGCTGATTCCAGGTAAGTCCGAGTACAACACTTACTATGTTTCCGAAGCCTTTAAATGTAACCATGGCCAGCACTATTCCTATAACCGAACCGAGAAATGCTATCAGAAGGATCTGAAGCTTGAGTGCTTTTCTGAGTTCCTTAACCGTATATCCGCTTGCTTCCAGGATTCCGGTATTCTTCATATTTCTCTGGATAAAATTCTTTATGCTGAATGATATGATCACTATGGCGATTATCATTATTATCATTGCAAACAGCAGGATTACTGCCATGATGATCATAGGAAGGAACTGTGAACCCCCTCTCATCATATCCCAGTTAACTGCGATATAATTCAGATAGTTTACTTCCGGATTCTGCTCTATATAAGGAGCAACCAGCTTCTTGTATTCCTCTGTTATATCATGCTCGATATCGGTGGTTCCAAGATCTCCGGTCAGCTTACTTTCATCAACTATACCTTTACAGAGATTAAACTGACCAACCAGATCAGGATGATCCTCTTTTAACTGCTCTATCATTTCCTGTGACATATATACATAATAAATCGTTATATTTACACTGGAGCAGAAGTATGGATCCTCTGCGTATCCTGCAACGTTAAAGTCATAAGCATCATCACCCAGCTTTATCTGAAATGTATCTCCCTCCGGAAACTGTCCCTTCAGGTAAAGCGGGATCAGGATATCATTTTTACTTAAGGTGCTCTGGTCTATACCGAGATTCATATATTCAGGTTCTTCTTCAAAGCTCTGGGCAAACATGGAGAACTGTGAATACTCATCATCCTTCTTATTCTTATAATCAGCACTGAAATTGATCATCGGAGTTGATTCATAGTCCCTGATATTTTCATTATCCCTGAATGCTTTCTCGGCACATTCCTTCTCTTCATCCGTGTCACCGTTTATCAGAATAACATCGGCTCCCTTTACGCTGTCAAATCTCTCATCAAGTACTTTTCCCACACCCATAATGGCTGAAGCACAGTCGAAGATAAGGAAAGCAGATATAAGGGTGAGGATGAAAAATGTGATCATGTCGCCCTTTTGTTTTTTCATGTTGTTTTTTGCGATAAAAAATAATTTATACATTTTTTTCTCCTTGTCGCTTCACAGTCAATCTTACCAACCCTGCTCAGTCAGAAAATCCTTAAGTCTTCTGTGTCTTTCAACCGCCTCATCCCGGCGTGGATTTGATTCATCCTTGTAATCTCCGATAAATGGTCCCAGATCTATTTCATCTGATATGACTCCGTCGGAGAGGTAGATAACTCTGTTGGCTCTTTCCGCAGCCTTTACTGTATGTGTAACCATCACTATAGTCTGTCCCTGTTCATTTAAGTCCGAAAGTATGTCCAGTACATTTATGGTATTCTGTGAGTTAAGTGCTCCTGTGGGCTCGTCTGCGAAGAGTACCTCCGGCTGATTGATGACTCCCCTTACTACCGCAACTCTCTGCTGCATTCCTCCGGAGAGCTGTGCCGGAAACTTCTTATAATCTCCTTCACCTATCTCAACCTTTCCGAGAAGCTCCTTTGCTCTTTTCGCAAGTGCTTTTCTGTCCTTTGTTCTGAGCAGTCCGCTTACCATTACATTATCAAGTGCACTCATACTGTCATTCAGATAATTCTGCTGGAAAACAAATCCACAATGATTTCTTCTGAAGAGTGCCAGCTTATCGTTGGAATACTTGGATATCTCCACTTCATTTCCTGCTTTATCCGGAACATTATATGTAACCGTTCCGAGGCTTGGTCTGTCCATTCCACTGAGTGCATACAGAAGTGTACTCTTTCCCGATCCGGAGTTTCCCATGACCACCGTGAAATCTCCTTTGTATATCTCAAGATTCAGATTCTTCAGTACATGCTGCTGTACAGACTCATTTGAAAATGTTTTCGATAAATCCTTTGCTGTGAGTATCACTTCTTTTGTTTCCATATTTTTCTCCTTATTTCCTTTTATGCGATTCTTGAGCTTCGCTCAGAATGACATCACTTACTGATTATCCCGGGTCTCTCCTGTATAAGAAAGACTTCCATACCGCGTTTGTTGAGTCTATACTACAACAACCCTGTATGGAAGTCTTAAAGTGTATCTTGTTTAATTCTTAACTGTTTCTTAATTATTATGATACCATATTATAAATGTACTCTATGTTTCTTACGAAATCTCACAAGACTTATGTCTATATGTTACTCTTCAGTATCAAGACGTTGTCTTGCAACAAGCTCGGCAAACCGACCGTTAAGTTCGATCAGCTCTTCATAGGTACCGTCTTCAATGATATTTCCACCGTCAAGTACCAGTATACGATCACAGTGACGGATGGTAGATAATCTGTGTGCTATCACTATTCGTGTACACTTCATACGGTCCAGAGCGTCGCTGACCTGCTTTTGTGTCTTGTTATCAAGTGCGGAGGTCGCTTCATCAAACATAATAAGCTTTGGCTTCGGTGCCACTGCCCGGGCGATCATAAGTCTTTGACGCTGTCCTCCGGATATGCCACCCTGACCTTCTGAAATAACTGTATGCATTCCCATGGGCATAGCTCTGATATCATCGGCTATACCTGCTATCTCGGCAGCCTCCCATGCATCATCAAGTGAAAGTTCAGGGGCAGAGATAACTATATTTGAATATATATCTCCCTGGAACAGTCCCGAATCCTGCATTACCGTTCCTATATGACTTCTGAGAGTCGGCAGATCTATACTATTAATACTTTTTCTGTCATAGTAGATATTTCCTTTTTCGGCTGTCTCAAATCCCAGGAGCAGTCTCATCAGTGTTGATTTTCCGCAGCCGGTTTTTCCTACTATTGCCACATACTCTCCGGGTCTGATCTTAAGCGACATATCATTTAGTATATATGGAGTATCATCAGAATATCTGAATGAAACATGATCCATCTCCACTCCTCCGGAAATCCGGGTTATAACTTCTCTTCCCTCCGATGTTTCCGGAACGGCATTAAGAAATGGTTCGGCCATTTCAAGGATGGGCTTTATCTGAGCTGCCGAAAGAGCTGTGGATGTCAGTGCCAAAAATGCGCCGGACACCATTCCATAAGCAGAAGCAAATGCAAAATATGATGACTGATCTATATGGCTTTTCACCGCAATATAATAAATAATTATATTTGAAAAAAGAGTGATTGCCGTGGTAATAACAGTATTCAGCTTTATCAGAAGCGGAGGATTATACGCAAGGGCTGCTTCCTCCGAATATATATCAAGCCATTTTGCAAAAAATCTGGTTTCGGCACCTGACAGCTTTATCTTGGATACACCGGTTATCATCTGATAGCTCATTCCGGATTCCTTTGCACTTATTTCCATCTGCTTTTTACTTAATCGCTGCATGGTAATGGTTGTGATAAATGATATTATCACAGTGGTCAGGGATATGAGCAGAGCCGGTATGGCAAGTTGCTTTGCAAACCTCGTAATCTGAAAAATATATATGAGTGATGTGATGGAGGTAAGTCCCGTCGACAGAACTATATTCATCAGCAGATCACACAGCTGGTTCACCGACATGGATCTGCTCTTTAACTCTCCGGCACTGTACTTCCTGAAAAAACCGGCAGGAAGTGTAAGAATCCTCATCATCATTGATGACTGTACACCGAGGGAGGTTTTTATGGTAAGCCTGTTTGTAAGCAGTGTCTTAACACATTCTATAAGCTTGCTTGATGCCGTTATACAGACCATACAGATGGCAAGCCCGATAAGAGCCTCGGTCCTTCCACTGTTAAGTACAGATCCTGTCAGGGCTTTTGTCAGCCTTGTTATCAGAAGACCGATAACAGCCAGAGCAACACCTGATATGATTATCAATGCTATATCATATGCGTTTATACATCTATGCAAATATACAAAAAGATCCTTTATTCCCAGCTTTTTTTGAGGAAGGGGCCTGTAAAAGCAATATGCATTTCTCATAAACATATCTGCATTATTTTTATTCAGTTTTGTCATATTATTTGTCTTGGGATCCTTATAGTAATATCCACCCGTCCTTCCGGGAATAAGAGCCACGGGAAGCTCCTCGTCCCTGGTATAGGCAAATATGGGTCCATAGGAATCCTTATACCACTTATCACTCAGCTCGATCTCACGATTCATGATACCATAGAACTTCATGACATAATTCAGCTGAGCCTCTATTCCCTCTATATCTTCCGATACCTTTATCGGTTTGTAATGATAGTACTTAAGTATCTCATCTATGGCATTCTGTGTGATAATTCTCTGATCATCCAAGCGCCGGGCGCTTCCTTTTCCAAGGACCACTCCCGCAACCTTAACAAGCGAGTCCTCCAGGAGCTGCCTGTCAGCTTTTTTACGCTCTTTGATCTGATCGTCATATAAGCTCATCAGTCCACTCCCTTCTACTCCTGTGATACAAGTTCGGCATAGGCCCCATTTTTCTTTATAAGCTCATCATGGGTACCACGTTCGACTACATTTCCATGATCGAGAACTATTATCTCATCACAGTCACGCACAGTCGACAGACGATGTGCGATAACAAGACATGTGATGCCTCGATCCTTTATTGAATTCACCACCTCATATTCTGTTTTTGCATCCAGAGCACTGGTTGCCTCATCCAGAATAAGGATTGTCGGATCCTGTGCGAGAATACGCGCAATCTCCAGGCGCTGTCTCTGACCTCCGGACAGATTTCTGCCTCCGCTGTTCAGTTTATACTGATATCCACCGGGCATGCTCATAATATCATCATGGAAATGGACATCCCTTGCTGCAAGGATCATCTCAAAGTCCATGATGGAATCATCCCACATCTTTATGTTTTTCTCTATCGTATCCTCAAAAAGAATAATATCCTGATCAACAACCGCAAGAGATGCAGTCATTACATCATGGGGATACTCACTTCTATCCTTTCCGTCAAACAGAATCTCTCCGCTCCATGGCTGATACAGACCCGATATAAGCTTGGAAATAGTTGACTTACCACAGCCTGAAGCTCCAACCAGCGCTATCCTGTCACCGGTTTTCATTTTCAGCGAAAAGTCTTTAAGCAGTGGTTCTTCCAGTCTGGAATAGCCAAATGTAAGATTCTTTATTTCAATATTCCCCTTTAATTTTGTAAAGTCCGTATCCTCAAAACTGATGTCCTGGGAAACATTAACATCTTCGGGATAGTCCATTACATCCTCTACTCGTTCCATCTGAGCACGCATTTCCTGAATAGTCTGTCCCGCTCCCACAAGGGTCATGGCCGGAGACATGAATGAACCGAGAAAGCCCTGGAACATAGTTACTGCACCAAGACTGAATTTGCCCTGCATTACAAGCCAGACACCGAGAATTAAAACAACATAATTAGCAAGCTGACTCATAAATGTGGGAAGTATCTCAATAATCTGACTTGATTTTATCAGCTTAACGTTCTGTGTATTTACAGATGCCTGATAACCGGCCCATTTACGGAAGAATCCATTTTCCGCTCCGCTGGCCTTAATGGTCTCTATCATATCGATCCCGCTGACCGTTGTAGCTTCAAGCTTTCCGGAATCACGAAGCATCAGCTGCATCATATTTACTCTTTTCTTGGTGACGATCTTAACCACTATAATATTTAATATCAGTGCAGTTAGTCCGATAAGGGTCAGAAGAGCACTCTGATGGAGCATCAGAACCAGATAAAAGATCATCATTATGGTATTAAGGAGAAGGGGCGCAAATGTATTCACCAGAGTGGTTGCTATGGAAGCATTCATTTCAGCTCTGGCCTGAATATCACCTGCAAGACGCTGAGAGAAGAACTCCATGGGCATTCTGAGAATCTTCCACATATAAGTGGTATTTCCGACTATAGCCATCTTTCCTCTGATCTTCAGAGAATAGATAGCCTGAGCCCAGGCAACAAGAAGCTGGACAACTGCCAGCACGATCATAAAACCTATGAAGGGATACAGCCACTCACGGTTGATACCTGTCAGAAGTCTGTCCATAAATATCTTCGTATTAACGGAATTTACAATACCGAAAAGATATGAAATAGCCGTAGTAAGCATTACAAATGCAACAGCCGCCCCGGCTCCGATCAGACGTTTTTTTGCAAAGGAAAGTACGCTCCGGCGTTTTCCGTCCGGAACGAAATCATCAGTAGGAACAGGTATCAGTGCGACACCCGTAAAAGCTCTGTCAAACTCTTCCCATGTTATTTTTACAGATCCTCTGGCCGGATCATTGATATAAACATGTTTTCCCTTGAACCCGTCAAGCACCACAAAATGGTTCATGTTCCAGTGAATGATACACGGAAACTTTCCGCTTTTTTTGATGGCCTCAGGGGACATGCTGTATGCATCTACTTTAAATCCGTAATGCTCAGCTGCCAGATATATATTTTTGGCTTTGGACCCATCTCTTGAAACACCGCAGTCAACACGGACCTGTTCAAGGGGAACCCATTTACCATAGTAAGCCATAACCATAGCAAGAGCAGCAGCACCGCACTCCAGAGCCTCCTGCTGCATAATAACAGGAACCTTAGCCGCGCCCTTTGTTAAGGTCGGTTTAACTTTTTTTGATTTGATACTTTTCTCAGCCACTTAAAGTCACCTGCTTTCCAGCAGAAAATCTATAGGGTGTGTCTTATCTACCACTACTGTTCCATCATAATTTCCGTCAGGAAGATCAACCTGGGCAATTCCCAGAGTTCTTCCATATTCATCCTTCTTTACAGATGCTATCATATATTCCTCAGAAGCTATACGAAGGGGCATTCCTTCTTTCAACTCCTTTGTACTGTTTATGGAAACAAGTGCCGTATCATCAACAACAACAATCCTTGCAGGAGCCTTTGTCTCAAGAGTTCCTACCTTTGCCCATACAAAAAGTCCCACCAGAAAAACAATAACCGCAGCAAATACTAACCATATCCCCGGATTTGTAACCTTAAGATAATTCGTAAGCTGGTCAGGAGAACTAATACTATCTAAAGTTTTTTTCCTGAATATTGAATTGTTATTTTTATCTTTATTATCCACATCAACTTCCTCTTGCTAATCCTTTAACACTTATGTCATGGAATTATTTTTCAATACAGCATGCATCAACTCAACAAATCACACTATACGTTTTAATTCAGAGGTATCTATGCCACAGCTCATACAGAACAATTCCAGTTCAGCATCATTTCTGATTAGCATATAATCATGAAACTTCTGTGTTTTTAAATCAATAAACCCCGCCACCATTTCGCCGGTACATATACTGCTTTTTACTGCCGGCTGCTTCTCGGTCTTATCATAATCAATTTTCATCTGTTTCTTACTTTTAAAAAGACTCATATTTTTCTATCAACCCTTTTGAGTTTATCTTTCCCATTATACCATTCCAATCGTACTTTACATAGAATTATTTCATTTTATTGTTTTCAATTTCATTTTATTGTTTTCAATTGGTGAAGGTAAAAGCAACATTTTTAGCTGAATACATGGAAATTGTTGCCGGAAAGGCTGAAATCAGGTGGTTTAGTGAAGGTAAAAGCAACATTTTTAGCTGAATACGCGGAAATTGTTGCCGAAGAGGCTGAAATCAGGTGGTTTAGTGAAGGCAAAAGCAACATTTTTAGCTGAATACGCGGAAATTGTTGCCGGAAAGGCTGATAATAAGCTGTTGAGTGAAGGCAAAAGCAACATTTTTAGCTGAATACGCGGAAATTGTTGCCGGAAAAGCTGAAATCAGGTGGTTTAGTGGAGGCAAAAGCAACATTTTTAGCTGAATACGCGAAAAATGTTGCCGGAAAGGCTGAAATCAGGTGGTTTAGTGAAGGCAAAAGCAACATTTTTAGCTGAATACGCGGAAATTGTTGCCGAAAAGGCTGAAATCAGGTGGTTTAGTGAAGGTAAAAGCAACATTTTTAGCTGAATACATGGAAATTGTTGCCGAAGAGGCTGAAATCAGGCAGTTGAGAGAGAATGATCCACTCACCATGTACAACAAGACGGATGAAACAAAATGCTTACGCATTCAATTTCATCCGTCTTGTTGTTCTATATTTCTTGTTCCTATATATTTCCTGTTCCTATATATTTCCTGTTCCTATATATTTCCTGTTCCTATATATTTCTTATCCCTCTATATTTCTTATCCCTCTATATTCTATCCACCTACTCACACGGTGTCTCACAACCCTCACAGCTGTAATCAGTCCCGGCCGTCGCACCACTCACAGGTTCAAGTCCCAGTGCATCATGAGCCACCTGAATCATGATGGCACATTCCATCCTTTTACGGAAGAGTTCACAGCCATACTCATATATTCCTTTTACATCGCCGGTTGCATGATAAGCATTTGCTGCACAGCCTCCTGAACAATAATGCATGGCCCAGCAGCTTCTGCAGTCAGGTCTCGCATATGCATTACATACACGGAACTCCTCCTGCCTTTCTTTATTTGTAACACCCTTCCAGATATCGCCAAGCTTATAACCCTCATCGCCTACAAACTGATGACAGGGATACAGGTCTCCCCATGGTGTTACTGCCATGTACTCCGTACCGGAGCCACAGCCTGATATCCTCTTATAGATACAGGGGCCTGCTTTAAGATCTACCATATAATGATAAAATGTAAAGCCATTTCCTTCTATATCACGACGGAGCATCTCCTTTGCAAGTATCTCATACTGCTCCTTAAGTACCGGAAGATCCTCAGCTGTCAGAGCCAGCTCATCCCCGGGCTTACTTACAACCGGTTCCATAGACAGCTCCTTAAATCCAAGATCTGCCATGGTAAAAATATCCTCGGTAAAATCAGTATTCAGATGGGTATAGGTTCCGCGCATGTAGTAATTCTTCCCGCCCCTTGCATCCACAAGCTTTTTAAACTTGGGAATGATACGGTCAAAGCTTCCTCTTCCCTGATAATCCTTACGGGTTCTGTCATGAACCTCCTTACGGCCATCCAGGGAAAGGACAACATTACTCATTTCTTTATTACAAAAATCGATCACATCATCATCGATCAGCATACCGTTTGTGGTAAGTGTAAAACGGAAATTCTTTCCTGCCTCCTTCTCGATAGATCTGGCATAAGCCACTATCTGCTTGCAGACATCCCAGTTCATAAGTGGTTCACCACCAAAGAAATCGACCTCAAGATTATGCCTGCTTCCACTGTTCTCTACCAGAAAATCTATAGCTCTTTTTCCTACCTCAAAGCTCATAAGAGCCCGCTCGCCATTATATTTTCCCTGTGCAGCAAAACAGTACTCGCAGTTCAGATTACAGGTATGGGAAACATGAAGACAGAGTGCCTTTATCACGTCCCCACTTCTCTTCTTGAACTCACCTGCCAGAGGCTCGAACTCATCCGGAGTATACAGCTTATGCATATCCACCAGAGCTTTAACATCCTCTATGCACTGACGCACATCCTCCTCTGTCACATCCTCTCTGTCAGAATAACGTTCAGTGATCACCTGAACTATCCTGTCATCAGCCTCCTTCTCAGCAGACTCATCTGTTACTTTTCCATACTTCTCGTCCAAACGCTCAGCAAACATCTCGATGATATCATATGCAACATCATCCACGTTGTGTACCGAACCCGAACAGGTATCGAGCACTATATTATATCCATTTAATTTATACTGATGTACCATAATAAATTCTTTCTTTAAACGTGTTTTTATACTACTTACAAAGAAACGCCACCCTATGGTGACGTTTCTTATGATAAACAAAAATCTTATTGAGAGTTATTTACTTCTCAGAATCAGCCTTCTCGCACTTCTGATTAGCTACTCCACAGCTTGTCTTACAAGCACTCTGGCATGATGTCTGGCACTCGCCGCATCCGCCTGACTTAGCACTCTCACACAGGTCTCTTGTTTCAAGAGTCTTAATTCTTTCCATTTTTGTTCTCCTTATGAAAATATTAATTAACAGTTTAATCTTATCCTGCTTTCAGGACAATACTCTTTACAACGCTTATGACATAGTAACATAAATAATATATGTACGCAAGAATGATTATCTATCAGAACTCGTTATATTTCCGGAATCATTACCTATATATCTTCGGAATCATTCCTATATATCTTCGGAATCATTCCTATATATCTTCGGAATCATTACCTATATATCTTCAGAATCATTCCTATATATCTTCGGAATCATTCCTATATATCTTCGGAATCATTCCTATATATCTTCGGAATAATTCCTATATATCTCCTGGCTCCTTCAGACCGGCCTGGTACTCATACCAGGAAATATCCTTAAGTATATCCTCCAGTTCGGCTATGCATTCCTCTATCTCATCTCTGGACTCATGCATCTCAAGTTCATTATCTGCAATATACCTCAGCTTGTCCCTGACAAACTCCATGTCTTTTTCAAGATCGGACCTGCGCCTTACATATTTATTATTGTCTCTGTCCATTAATCTACGTCGACTTCAACCTTCTTCAGCTTCCAGATATCCTTTACATACTCCTCGATAGTTCTGTCTGAAGAGAATTTACCTGAACATGCAGTGTTCATCATAGCCATACGTGCCCATCTGTCTGTATCTCTGTAAGCAGCATCAACTCTCATCTGAGCCTCAGCGTATGAATCGAAGTCCTTAAGGATAAAGTAAATATCCTCTTTTGTAAGTGAATCATACAGATCTCTGAAAAGCTCTGTATCATCATTATATGTACCATTGATAAGCTGTGTAAGAACACGACGTACATTCTGGTTATTGTTATAGATATCCCAAGGATTATAACCACCGTCACGCTCATACTTCATTACTTCATCAGCGCTGAGACCAAAGATAAATGCATTCTCCTCGCCAACCTCTTCAACGATCTCAACATTGGCACCGTCCATAGTTCCAAGAGTCGGAGCACCGTTGATCATAAACTTCATGTTACCTGTACCTGATGCCTCACGTGAAGCAGTAGATATCTGCTCTGATACATCAGCGGCAGCAAATATGATTTCACCGTTTGATACTCTGTAATCCTCTATAAATACAACCTTTATCTTGTTCTTGATAGTAGGATCGTTATTAATAACATCAGCAACTGATGTGATAAGTTTTATTGTAAGCTTTGCTCTCTTATATCCTGCAGCAGCCTTTGCACCGAAGATAAATGTTCTCGGATAAATATCAAAGCTCGGATTCTCCTTCAGCTCTGTGTAAAGGTGCATAACATGAAGGATGTTGAGAAGCTGTCTTTTATACTCATGAAGTCTCTTAACCTGTACATCGAAGATAGAGTTCGGATCAACATCGATACCGTTATGCTCCTTGATGTATTTAGCAAGACGAAGCTTGTTCTGGTACTTGATATTCATGAACTCCTGCTGATACTTCTTGTCATCAACAAAAGTCTTAAGCTTGCTCATCTGTGAGAAGTCTGTGATCCACTCCTCACCTATTTTCTCATTTAACCACTGTGCAAGCAGAGGATTTCCGTGTGCAAGGAATCTTCTCTGTGTTACACCGTTTGTTTTATTATTGAACTGCTTTGGATTCATTTCATAGAAATCCTTCAGCTCTCTCTTCTTAAGAATCTCAGTATGAAGCTTTGCAACACCATTTACTGAGAATGAACCTGCGATTGCAAGGTGAGCCATCTTAACCTGACCATCATAAAGAATTGCCATGCTCTTAACCTTGTTCTGATCTCCCGGATACATTTCATTTATCTTGATAATGAAACGACGGTTGATCTCCTCAACGATCTGATATACACGAGGAAGAAGTCTGGAGAATAGCTCGATAGGCCACTTCTCAAGTGCCTCAGCCATGATAGTGTGGTTTGTGTATGCACAGGTCTTTGTTGTGATATCCCATGCCTCATCCCACTCAAGTCCTTCTTCATCCATGAGGATACGCATAAGCTCTGCAACTGTCAGAGTAGGATGTGTATCATTCATCTGGAATGTAACCTTCTTAGGAAGATCCTGGATCTTCTTGTTGTTTTCCTTAAACTTATTTATAGCAGTCTGAAGTGATGCAGATACGAAGAAATACTGCTGTTTCAGACGAAGCTCTTTACCTGAATAATGATTATCATTCGGATAAAGCACTTCACTTATTGTCTTAGCGAGGTTCTGCTGCTCAACAGCCTTCTCATACTCACCCTTATCAAATGAGTTAAGGTTGAACTCCTGAGTTGCTTCAGCATCCCACATACGAAGAGTATTAACAACGTTGTTTCCATATCCTACGATAGGCATATCATAAGGTACGGCACGAACTGATGTATAGCCTTCCTGAATGAAATGATTACGTCCGTTCTTGTTCTCAACTCGAACATATCCACCGAACTTAACCTCTGTAGCATACTCATTACGCTTTATCTCAAATGGGAATCCATTTCTAAGCCAGTCATCCGGCTCCTCCTGCTGATATCCATCTACGATAGCCTGCTTGAACATACCGTAATGATAACGGATACCGCAGCCATATGCAGGGTAGCCCAGTGTTGATAATGAATCAAGGAAACATGCTGCAAGTCTTCCGAGACCACCGTTTCCGAGAGCAGGATCTCTTTCCTGATCCTCTATGAAGTTAATATCAAGTCCCATCTCGTCAAGGGCTTCCTTGATTTCATCATAATATCCAAGGTTCAGAAGATTATTACCAAGTGCACGTCCCATAAGGAACTCCATTGACAGGTAGTAAACCTTCTTTACATTTTTTTCCTTATAAACCTTATGAGTAGCTATCCATCTGTCGATAATATCATCCTTTACAGCATAGCTGACAGCCTGATATATCTCCTGTGGTGTTGCCTCATCAAGAGTCTTACGATAAAGGAGCTTTACGTGTGAAGCTATTTCCTTTTTAAAACTCTCCTTATCAAAATTCGCGATTTTCTTCATGAATCGTCCTCCAATCTCAGCCCCGGAAATCCGGAGTTATTTGTGGTTCACAGCTATTTGGCTACGCCAAATGTTACGTGCTCACCATTGATATCCCATTCCTTAGTGAAGCCTGACATTTTACCGAGCATGATATGGTCTGCCAGTACGGCAGCCTTCAGCTTATCATCATTTCTTGTCACTATCTCGGCTATTTTGTCATTGTTATCAATATAAAGTGTTATTCTGTCTGTTACTTCGAAGCCGGCTTTTTTACGCATTGACTGCACTTTAGAAACAGTTTCTCTTACAAAGCCTTCCTCTATAAGCTCAGGTGTAAGCTTTGTATCTATAACAACGGTAACCTTATTGTCACCGAATGTCACATAATCACCGCTCTCTGCCACATCTATGAGCAGATCTTCTTCTGTAAGTTCTACAGGCTCACCGTTAACCTCAAATCTGAGTGCTCCCTCATTCATGAGAGTATCATGAGCAGCATTTCCGTCTTCTATATCTGAAAGGTACTGCTTGATACCTCCGAGAAGCTTTCCATACTTAGGTCCCACTGTTCTGAGCTGCGGTTTAAATGTATATGAGGAGAATGCTGACATATCATCCTTAAACTCAACATTCTTGATATTCAGTTCATCCTTGATAATGTCAATATAAAACTCGCTCAGCTCCTGATCTGCCTTAACATACATATTTGCTATAGGCTGGCGGTTCTTTATATTTGCCTGGTTACGGGCAGCACTACCAAATGTCTTGATAGCGAGAACCTCTTCCATGGACTTCTCCAGCTCTGCATCGATCATTGACTCATCTGCCTCTGGATAACTGCAGAGATGAATACTTATCGGAGCATCCTTATCAACATTTCTTACAAGGTTCTGATATATACTTTCCGTAAGGAACGGAATCATAGGTGCCGCAACCTTGCATATGGTTACAAGAGCAGTGTAAAGAGTCATATAAGCATTTATCTTATCCTGCTCCATGCCCTTTGCCCAATATCTCTCACGGCAGCGTCTTACATACCAGTTACTCATATCATCAACAAACTCGGTAAGAACCGCTGCAGCTTCAGGGATCTTATAAGCTCCGAGATTTGCATCAAACTCCTTAACAGCTGTATTCAGTTTTGAAAGCAGCCACTTATCCATAACAGAAAGTGATGCCTTATCCAGTGTATACTTCGTAGGATCAAACTGATCTATCTCAGCATAAAGTGTATAGAACGCATATGTGTTCCAAAGTGTTCCCATGAATTTACGCTGGCCTTCAAGAACTGCATCCTCATGGAAACGGTTCGGAAGCCATGGCTGTGAATTCGTGTAGAAATACCATCTGATAGAATCAGCACCGTACTTGTTCAGTGCCTCCATCGGATCCACTGCATTACCCTTTGACTTACTCATCTTCTGTCCGTCCTTATCCTGAACATGACCGAGAACGATAACATTCTTATAAGGAGCCTTATCAAACAGGAGTGTTGAGATAGCCATCAGTGAATAGAACCATCCACGAGTCTGGTCAACTGCCTCTGAAATAAAGTCAGCAGGGAAGTTGTCATTGAAAATCTCTTCGTTCTCAAATGGATAATGCCACTGTGCAAATGGCATGGCACCTGAGTCGAACCAGCAGTCGATAACCTCAGGAACTCTTCTCATCGGCTTACCGCAGTCAGGACATGTAAGAACTACACCGTCAACAAATGGTCTGTGAAGCTCGATATCCTCCGGAACCTCACTTCCGTCTTCCATCTTTCCTCTCTCACGAAGCTCTGCGATACTTCCCACTGCATCACGCTTACCACAGTCCTGGCACTCCCATACGTTAAGAGGTGTTCCCCAGTAACGGTCACGTGAAAGACCCCAGTCCTGAACGTTCTTCAGCCACTCACCGAAACGTCCCTGTCCGATACCCTCAGGTATCCAGTTTACTGTATTATTGTTTGCAACCATGCGGTCGCTTACTTCTGTCATCTTGATGAACCATGACTCTCTTGCATAGTAGATAAGCGGTGTATCACATCTCCAGCAGAAAGGATAATCATGTTCAAACTTAGGAGCTGAGAAAAGAAGTCCTCTTGTATCCAGGTCCACAAGAACCTTCGGATCTGCATCCTTTACAAAGAGTCCGGCAAATGGAGTCTCATCGGACATATTTCCTTCAGCAGTAACAAACTGAACAAACGGCAGATCGTACTTACGTCCAACACGTCCGTCATCCTCACCGAAAGCAGGAGCGATATGAACGATACCTGTACCGTCTGACATAGTTACATAGTCATCAGCTACTATGAAATGTGCCTTCTTATGCTGCTTAGCTGCACCTGCAGCTGCAGCCTCATAAAGGGGCTCATATTCTCTTCCTTCAAGATCTGTTCCCTTGTATGATTCAAGCTTGATATAAGCCTTTCCATCTGTAGCAGAGGTGTCATACTTATTTACATGCTCTCCTGCATCATTCTTGATCTTCTCCTCAGCAAGAGGTCCGAGAACTGTATCAAGCAGAGCATCTGCCATGATATATGTATATCCGTCGCAGGCTTTAACCTTGCTGTATGTTTCATCAGGGTTAACGCAGAGTGCCAGGTTAGACGGAAGTGTCCAAGGAGTTGTTGTCCATGCAAGGAAGTAATACTGCTCCTCGCCCTCGGCAACCTTAGCCTTGAAACGAACTACTGCAGATCTTTCCTTAACTGACTTATATCCCTGAGCAACCTCATGAGATGAAAGGGGAGTTCCGCAGCGAGGGCAGTAAGGTACAACCTTGAAGCCCTTGTAAAGGAGACCCATATCCCAGATCTTCTTGAGTGCCCACCACTCTGACTCTATATAATCGTTATGATATGTAACATAAGGATCATCCATGTCAGCCCAGAAGCCGACCTTGCCGGAAAACTCTTCCCACATACCCTTATATTTCCATACAGATTCTTTACACTTTCCGATGAAAGGCTCTATACCGTATTCTTCGATCTGTTCCTTTCCATCGATACCTATCTCTTTTTCCACTTCAAGCTCTACAGGAAGTCCGTGAGTATCCCATCCGGCCTTTCTGATAATCTTGTGCCCCTTCATTGTCTGGTAACGTGGAACCATATCTTTGATAACTCTTGTCAGCACATGGCCTATATGGGGCTTACCATTTGCTGTAGGAGGACCATCATAAAAAGTATATGTGGGGAGATCCTTCTTTTCATCGATACTCTTCTCAAATATGTTTTCCTCATTCCAGAATTTGAGAACTTTGTCTTCATTCTCTACAAAGTTAAGTTTTGTCGAAACCTTGTCGTACATCGTCTCTGATCCTTTCAGTATCTATTCCTGTTCTGTTATAAAAAAATCCTTTTAACAGGGCTTTTTTCAGAACAAACTATTTTGAATTATACCATTTTAAGATATATACTGTCAACGAAAGTCAACCTCTCAATGTTCCAAAAAAACAAGAAAAATGCTGTATTTTTGGAATATATTCGCCAAAAACACAGCATTTGATATTTCTACTCTTCTTTTTCTCCCTCATCTTCTCTTCCGAGAGTCTGAGTCAGATAGTCATTTACCACCTTTGCCACATCATCTACATAAAGACCGTGAACTCCGCAAGCCTGTTCCAGAGTCTCATATTGTGATACCCCGCAGGTGATACAGTGCATTCCGCATTTCATAAGTACCAGAGCTGCATCCGGATACCAGGTAATGATATCTCCTATTATCATATCCGGAGTAACATACTCCTTTATTCCGTCTTCGTCTACCTTAAGAGTTGCCTCATCCGGCTTTGGGGGTCTCTCGCCGTAAACCTTGTCTACATTTCCTGCATTATACTCTTCCATGATTTTTCCTCTTTTCTACTGCTATATTATTTCATTACAGAATATCTATCAGCTTTCCAACCACATTAAATATATTCTGTATTTTATTTAACTCTGTTTTCACATCATGCTTCTTCGTGAACTGATCCTCAAAGGAATAAGAATCCGTTGTAAAGTATACATATATCTTATCAGAATAAAAACCTATCTTTAATATCTTTCCAAGCTGAAGACTTACTATCTGCCTGAGCTTATATATCATATTCTCGGTAAGAAGATTTTTCACTTCCTTTTCATCGACAGCATAAACCTTGAACATTCTTTTTACAACTTCATTTTCCGGAACAACCTGATGGAGCTTTTTATTCTGACTCTCAAGAGCCGGGGCTGATGATGAAGTAAAAACAACGGGACCATCAACATGTGAATTTATGGCAAACTCATAAAGACGGCCATACAGATGTATGTTATTCGGTGCACAGTCTTCATAGATATCCGAACAGGAAAATCTGACTCCCTTGTATGAACCTCTCAGTTCATTACATGCCGAATATTTATAATCCGGATCATCAGAGAACAGATTCGTGGAAATAATATCCCGTTCTGTCAGAGTTCCTTTTTTAAGGAAATAGCTTTCCTCAAAATTCAGCTCAGCCATAGGCTTTACCAGCGATTCTCTGTAATCAACCTTCTTATTGGAAAGAAGCACCTGAAGTCTGATCCTGTAAGAAATAAATCCAACCATCATAAGAAGTGCTATTGCTGCCACAAGTATACCATAACCCAGCCAGGCTCCATGATGATTAAGATATATGGCATATGCTCCGCCAAAGACAAAGAATACAGTCAGCATATTTATAGTTGTTATCTGCGT
Organism: uncultured Lachnospiraceae bacterium; assembly: GCA_902781895.1. Classification (GTDB taxonomy): domain Bacteria; phylum Bacillota; class Clostridia; order Lachnospirales; family Lachnospiraceae; genus Eubacterium_Q. The sequence continues at coordinate 38,853 of CACZLA010000003.1, read as the reverse complement.
CTTTATCTTCTTAAAGCCTATGCTTTTTTCACGTTTTTTTATAAACTTCTTATCCATATACATCCCTCTGACTACTTTGGATGATTATTATCTTGTTGATACGTGTCTCTTAGCTCGCGCGGCATAGCCTCGTTCACCAGCCTCGCCATACTCTTAACCGGCAGATCGGGCCTGTATGTCAGCCAATATCCGACAATATTGATAAAAGCGGCTACATATCCCCTGATATGCATATCCACCTCCCAATCCAGTTCCTCGACTCCTGTTCTTTCCATAATTCCTTTTGACAATTTATCTACCATATAATCTGTCGAAAGTCTCAGATAAGAATCGTTTCCATGCGTATTATTCAAAGCATTAAGAACAGTATCCGCATTTTTTTTATAGCTTCTCAGCAGCGTTTCCAACAGTTCTTTCCAGGTAATACTCCCATTTTCAAATTCATCGAATATAGCATCTATTCTTTTTCTGTATACCCAATAAATGAGATCATATTTATCAGAAAAATGATTATAAAACGTCTGAGACGTCACCCCACAATTATCTGCTATCTCTTTTATGGTTATTTTATCTATCGGTTCATTTTCACAAAGCTCAAAAAATGAATTCTTCAGTTTCATTTTTGTTGTTTCGGCTGACATAATCTAAGGTTCCTCCATCATCTTATAACACGCGCTCCTGCGCCTGCCATAAGTGCTTCGACTTCTTTTTTGCTTGCCATGGTCGTATCTCCGGGAGTTGTCATAGCAAGTGCACCGTGTGCAATTCCATACTCTAAAGCTGTTTCTACGGGCTGTTCGGTTATCAGTCCGTATACCAGACCGGAAGCAAATGAATCGCCACCTCCGACTCTGTCAAATATTTCTAAATCTTTAAATTCTGAACCATTATATACCTTTCCGTCAGAATATGCTATAGCAGTCCAGTCATTTTTTGAAGCAGATTTTACAGTTCTGAGAGTTGTTGCTACAACCGACAGATTCGGATAAGTCTCGGCAACAACCTTCTGCATCTTCTCATAACCGCTGACATTAAGGTGTTTTAGGCCCTCATCATTTCCTTCTATCTCAAGGCCGAGACACGCTGTAAAGTCCTCTTCATTTCCAATCATTACATCTACGTATTTAGCTATTTCTTTATTTACTTCCTGTGCCTTTTCAAGTCCGCCTATATCATTCCACATAGACGGTCTGTAGTTCAGGTCGTAGGAAATAACCGTTCCGTATTTCTTGGCTGTCTTAACAGCCTCAATAAGTGTTTCTCCCGACTGTTCGGAAAGTGCCGCATAGATACCTCCGGTATGAAGCCATCTTGTTCCCAGCTTTCCGAATATATATTCAAAATCAAAGTCCTCAGGCTTTGCTTTTGATATCGCTGTATTAGCTCTGTCAGAGCAGCCCAGAGCACCTCTGACACCGAAGCCTCTTTCGGTAAAGTTCAGTCCGTTTCTGCAGACACGACCTATACCGTCAGTCTTCATCCAATATATCAGTGAAGTATCTACACCGCCCTGAAGAATAAAATCCTCCAGCAGCTTACCAACTTCATTATCTGCAAATGCAGTAATAACTCCTGTTTTCAGTCCGAAGCATTTTCTGAGGCCTCTAACCACATTATACTCTCCGCCGCCTTCCCAGACCTTGAACTGTCTGGTGGTTTTGATCCTTCCATCCCCCGGATCAAATCGGAGCATTATCTCTCCGAGACTGAGTGCATCATAGTAACACTCTGATCTATCCTTTAAAACTATCCCCATACCTTACCTCCTCTTCCAAAAGACTCTTCACTTCGTTCAGAATGACACATGTTTTTCAGAATGACATAAATGTTAAAAGATGTGTGTTATATTCCCAGGATATGTGATGCAAACTGGAAATATATGAAAAGTGATATCGCATCAACTATGGTTGTGATAAACGGACTCGCCATTACCGCCGGATCAAATCCGATACGCTTCGCCAGAATAGGGAGCGAGCATCCCACAAACTTGGCAACAATAACCGTAAATACAAGTGTGAGGCAGACAACTCCTGCTATTACAACCGCAACCTTATCGATCAGGATCAGCTTTGCGAAATTTGCCACTGCAAGTGTTACGCCACAAAGCAGAGCAACCAGAAATTCTTTTCCCTGTATCCTGAATATATCCGAGAACTGTATTTCATCAAGTGAGATACCACGTATGATGGAAACCGAAGCCTGTGAACCTGCATTTCCGCCGGTATCCATAAGCATAGGTATATATGCCGTCAGGATAACATACTTTCCGAGAGCACTCTCATACTTTGTTATGATGGCTCCGGTAAATGTGGCTGATATCATCAGAAGCAGCAGCCATGGTATACGCTTTTTATATGTCTCAAAAAATCCCGTGCTTATGTATGGCTTATCGGTAGGTGTGATAGCGGCCATCATTTCGATATCCTCAGTGTTCTCTTCCTGGATGACATCGATAGCATCATCGACGGTTACTATTCCCACAAGTCTTTCTTCCCTGTCAACTATGGGTATGGCTGTAAGATTGTACTTCGCCATATTCTTGGCAACCTTTTCCTGATCATCATATGTATAAGCAGAAATAAGATTTGTTTCCATCAAGTCCCCGATAACAGTATCCTTTGATGTAAGGAACATTTCCTTCAGAGTTACCGTTCCCTCCAGCTTTCTGGATGGACTTATAACATAACAGGTATATATATCCTCCTTCTCATCCGCAGTACGACGTATACGTTCAAATGCATCCGCCACGGTCATGTCACTCTTCAGACTCATGTACTCTGTAGTCATGACCGAACCCGCACTATCCTCCGGATATTTCAGAAGCTCGTTTATCTCTTTTCTCGTTTCGGGATCCGCGTGTCTCAGTATTTTATTTACAACAACCGCCGGCATTTCCTCAAGCATATCAACCGCATCATCCACGTACATTTCTTCAATGACGTCCCGGATCTCCCGGTCATTAAATGCTTTTATCAGTGTTTCCTGTTCATCATGCTCCATCTCGGAAAATACCTCGGCGGCATCCTCCTTCGGAAGCATTCTATACAGAAGCAGCAGTTTTTCTTCAGGAACCTCTCCAAGTATCTGAGCTACATCTATGGGATTCTGTTCTTTCAGAAGATCCCTCAGCTCAGCAAATTTACGATGCTCGAGAAGGTCCATGATCACATCAAGTTCAAGCTTACTTTCTTCCATTGCTGCAGCCTTCCTCCTTCAGGTGTTTTATTACTCTGATATATCCGACCGCACTAATAAGCCTCACTTCTTACATAAGTAAATGTGACAGTCATGGATATAATCCGAGTTTATTTTTGCTTTGATATAAATACACAAGTGATAATCTATATCCTGTTTGGCATCATATTCCATAAACCGTCACCTCCTTTTTTGCAGGTATCAAACCATTTCCATGTTCTCTACCATGCCTGTTCTATCTCTTCAACCTTGATAAGGTTTGTATTACCGCTTGTTCCGTTTACTATACCGCCTGTTATAACAACATTGTCACCCTTTTCAAGTCCCAGGGCGGCAGTTGCTTCCAGAACGGAATTTCTGAACATTTCTTCCATACTGTCAAACACTCCGCACATTACCGGAGTAAGTCCCCATGACAGATTCAGCTTTCTCCATACCTTTGCAGATGTGGTCATTCCTATTATATCTACAGGACATCTGAAACGGCTGACCATTCTCGCTGTTCTACCACTAAGGGAATTAACTATTATGCACTTGGCATCCACATCGATAGCCATACTGCAGACTGAATGCGAAACAGCATCCAGAGTGCTTCTTACTTCGAAGTCCGCGTTTCTGAAACGCTTTTTGTAATTAATCTTAGTTTCCGTATAAGCAACGGTTTCAACCATTGTTTTCAGAGCCTGAACGGGATATTTTCCCGAAGCAGTTTCTCCCGAAAGCATAACTGCAGATGTTCCGTCATAGACTGCATTTGCCACATCGGATATCTCCGCTCTGGTAGGTCGAGGATTCTTGATCATGGACTCCAGCATCTCAGTAGCAGTGATAACTCTGACACCCATCATACGGCATTTTGATATGAGGAACTTCTGAACCGAAGGAACCTCAACACCGGGAATTTCAACTCCCAGATCACCTCGGGCTATCATGATACCATCTGAAAGCTCACAGATATCCTCAATATTTTCAACACCTGAACGGTTTTCTATCTTGGCGATGATCTCCACATCCTTACCACCGTTCTGATCAAGGAATTCTCGCATATCCTGAACGTCCTTCTTTGTGGAAACAAAGGAAGCCGCGATATAATCAGCTCCATTCTGGATACCGAAAAGCAGATCCTTCTTATCCTGTTCGCTGAGGAAGGGCTGATCCAGAACCTTGTTCGGGAAGTTCATGGACTTCTTATCTGACAGAACGCCGCCTGCAAGACAGGTGCATACCGCTTCCTTTTCCTTCAGTTCCGTAACCTCAAAGATGACCAGACCGTTATTTACAAGGATCTTATCTCCAATCTCGAGATTATCTATCAGATTCTTGTAGCTGACGGAAACCTTCTGCTGATTTCCCATTATATCTTCAGTAGTAAAGATAAATGTATCTCCATCGTTAAGTGTGATACTGCCGCCTTCAAAGCATCCTATTCTGTACTCAGGTCCCTTAGTATCAAGCATGATGGCGATGGGCTGTCTCAGATCAGCTCTGACCTTTTTGATCAGGTCGAACTTCTTCTTATGCTCCTCATGGGTCCCATGAGAGAAGTTCAGTCTGGCAACTGCCATACCCTCTTCTATAAGCTGACGAAGTGTCTGTTCATTATCACTTGCAGGTCCTATGGTACATATAACCTTTGTTTTTCTCATATTTTTCTCCAAATCAGATTCTTCGGCCTGCGGCCTCAGAATGACATTTTTTCGTCTCATTCGACGTATTTTTTCATTCGATGTATTTTTATTTAACAGTGTTTAGAAGCTGTGGCCTCCGCCGGAGAAACCGCCGCCTCCGCCACCGCCACCACCTCCGCCGCCGGAGCTGGAGGATGATGAACTTCTCGGACTGTATGTTCTTGTTGTATGAGAGAAATTCTTATTATAATTTGCTATATTCTGGTTGGTATTTATAGCCGCCAGAAGTTCCTTCTCTGAAGGAGGAAGTGTAACTGAAAACGCTTTAACTATGATAAAAGCAATTATCATTGCTACAACTATCGCAAGGAAGATGTTGCTTGTGAGCTTCATGGGCTGAGCTATCTTTCCGCCCTCCATAAGAGTCAGTTCCTGACTGTAAACCTCATAAGCACATTTAAAATATTTCTTATCACTTGCATATTTATATACATTATCTGCGATAGTATTTGATCTGGCATTTGAAATAACACTTCTCATTCCCAAACCGTCTGTACCGGCATTGCATATATATAACTGCCTGCTTCCCATGTCAATCATGAAAACAGTTCCGCTCACATTATTTGCTGCGATATTATTTAAGTAATAATCCTTTGCAGCTGATGAAGTATCGGAGTAGCCGCGTTCTGTACTATAAAATGCTACATTTCCATATTCGGAAAGCTTTTTCATTACTTCCAGCAGTTCCTCTTCCTCACCATCCGTAAGAAGATCTGCATCATCAGTGATGTATACTCCATAGCCACTCTCAGGATTGGTATATCTGCTGTCACTTGCATGGGATATGGCAGCCGGAACAAGCGCCAGCAAAGATGCTATCATTACCAGGCTGAGTATCACCATCAGCAGTTTTCGGGTGATAATCCTGTTTATTTTTCTTTCACTACTACGCACGGTCATCACCTCCCTTGTACATCTCAAACTGAGGAAGTGGTCTCATCGCCAGCAGGTTGTAGCAGAGTATCATATCGATAAGTGCGATAAGAATTCCCACCATTGCCGCTACCGCTGCTATATAGTAAATAATATCCGCAACAGGATTAACTATAAGAACTCCAAGTGAAATACCAAGACCCATAACCGTCCACAAAAGTGACGAGATTCCTTTTTTGGAATCCATAAGCTTTATATTACGGGACGACGTAACAGTAAGTATGATATTTACCAGTAATGAAAGTCCCACTATTACAGTACTAAGTATAGAACCCGAAAATGCAAATGTGAGAATTCCGCCGAATACGGAGAATAATATAGGAATACCGATAAATATCATAGCTACGATAAGCACGATATACGTTCCCTTATTCTCGTTCTTCTTCGCTTCTTTTCTTCTTCTCTTACTATTCTTTATATCTCTTTCAGTAAGAACAAATGGTTCATCCGTATCTGCAAAATAAGCACCCTTCTGCGCATCCAGTCTGGACTGTTTCTTTTTATCCATCCTGGACCGAAGTCCCAGATCATCATCATGATTTTCCTGTGCGACTATACTTTTCATCTGGGAAGCGTACATGATACCGCTGATAAGTGATACAAATCCTATGATTGTCAGTACAGTGCCGGGAAGCAAGGTAAAAAACATCTGAAATATAAAAAACAATATAACCGCTATAATTCCCGCACAAAGCAGATATTTTGGAACACTGACAGGGATGTCCGACGACACTCTTCCCGTCTGTCCGTTTACTGTAGCATATGCAACTCTGTCCCTGTTTCTGTAGGTCATGAACCACACAGGAAACATGGCAGACCGTTCAGCATTTATTTCAGTCTTGATACGCCCCTTTACCGCAGCCTTGGATTCGTCAAAGCTCTCCTTACTCATGGGGCTGCTCTTCTTTATATAGTTATATGTTCCCTCCTGAGCAAGATCTATAGCAGCATCCTCATAGGTATTGACAGGAACATCTGCAAGATCTGCATAAAATCCCGATAAAAATGCAGGAGAAAACTCTGTAATATCTTTAACATTGAAGGGAGCGATCTCATTACTGATATCATCAGCAAAAGCCGAAGACGCATCATAAGAAACACCATTATACGAGCAGTCAAGAAAACCGCCGCAGATATAATGGTCGGTAATAATATAATCTCCTCTTCTGTGGGAAGTTGATGTTTTTACATCGATGGGATTGTTCTGAGACATATCATATAACCAGTATGGCATATATATACCTCTGAAGGAATCTATCCTTCCCTCGCTCTTAAAGTCGGCCGGGGCAAACAGAGCTTTTTTCGTATGTGATTTGAATATGTTTTTACAGTCTTCTTTTGTTTTCTTAAATGGAATGATAAACTCAGGTCGTTTCTCCTTTGTCAGATGTGACTCCAGAACATTCGAAGAGCCGCAGTAGCTGCAAAAGCCTGCTGCGGTCTGATCTGTTGAGAATATCTCTCCACCACATTGAGGACATTTAAAGACCGTTACATCATATTCCGTGCTTTCTTCAGCACTGCCTCCATACTGGAAGGCATATGGATCAAATGTGGATGTACATGAATCACATTTCATACATTGACCGGCTATATCAAATCTGAGCATGCCACCACAGTTAGGACAAACAGCCATTTATTTCTTATCCTTTTTCTTATCGAATAAATCCTTAGCTACATCTATAGCTTTATCTTTATATTTCTCAATATCTTCTTCTTTTATTCCCGCTTTTTTAACAGCGTCCCCTGCCTTGTCGGCAAGTCCTTTTAAATCATTTAAATCAGGCATGGTCTTAACCTCCCGTTTTATTATTTTTACTTATAAAAAATACACTTCATTATAACATTTTTATGACATAAGTGTCAAAAGACAAATGCAAAAACTCTTGAAAGAATAACCCAAGTAATGTATTCTTATTTTGTGAGGTTAAAAGCCTTTATATCCTGCAATAAAACATACCGAATCAGGAGGTTTATCATGGGAGAAATACTATTCAGAGAACGTAAAAGAATCTGGTGCGGACTGCCCTGGACATTTACAGTTTACAGCTTTGACGAGGAGCGTCTTTTCATAAAATCCGGAATGCTCAGTATCAGAGAGGATGAGATACGACTTTACAGAGTTCTGGATCTTTCACTCAGTCGTTCATTTATACAAAGAATATTCGGACTCGGTTCCATAAAGGTAGACAGCTCCGATAAAACCATGGGATGCTTCATTATCAAAAATATAAAGCACTCTCAGGAAGCAAAGGAGCAGCTGTCACAGCTGGTTGAGGAAGAACGTCAGCGTAAGAGGATCAGCGGTCGTGAATACATGAGCGATCACGGTCATCAAGATTTTGATGATGATTTTGATGATTATGACGATTACCATCACTGATCAATGAATATCAATTGTTTCCCGAATATGAATACGAGGATGAATTTCTGTTTTCTCTGTCACATATCATATGCTGGAGAGTAACGAGGATTGCAACCACTATCTGTTCGCAGTCCGGGCGATATATATCTATACAGTATTTATCATGCATTGATATCATCTTCTGTCCGATAACCGCAACTATGTTTCCGTTTGTATCATATATCTCAAAATTCAGGGCAAGTATATTTCCACGCATCTGCCAGCCAAGCCCCTCGATATTTGTGATATCCTTGATAATATGGAACAATTCATTTGAAAGCTGAAAACTGAGACCATTTGACATTGTAATGTAATGTCTTTCATGGAATGAAAAAATCTTCCTTTCAATATGAGCCACCGGAGCCCCGGTATAATCCGTAATATCAGTGGTGTCATGGATAGTAAAAACCTTTGTGTCAGCTTTATAAATTACACGTTCACTCGCATCAGTGATATCTATATGATGATGCAGGGTAAAAATCTTTGTAGAAGTAAACAGCGAATTATATGGCTGTCCGAATCTGGCTACATTATTAACATTCGCATCCTGACCTGCATCTCTGTATCTGTGAACCTTTGAAAATACACCCATAATAATCTCCTTTTCGTTCTTTTAATTTTCGTTTAACCAAAAATCTGATCTATCCCAACTGCCTGATATGATCAACCAAACGACCGATTGCTTTGTTCTGATGTTTATCCTTATGGATCAATAGCTGTGAATAAACAGGAAAATCCTTTCCTTTCCAGGCAAGGGGCTTTAGTTTACCATCCTTTATTTCTTTTTCTGCCGCCATTTCCGGTATGAAGGCTACTCCGAATCCACCCTTTGCAAATTGTTTCAGAACTTCTTTACTGCTCGTTTCAAGTACAATATTCGGCGAGATGCCATTTCCCTCAAGATCAGAAACCAGCATATGTCGGAAATTACAGTTATGTCCGGTCAGCAGAAGAGGCACATCCTTCAAATCTTTTTCCCTAATGGTTTTACCGGCCATAGGATGACCGGGTGAAACATAGAAGCCCAGATGCTCCCGTTTCTTGTGCAGACACTTGATCCTCTCATCCTCAATGAGCGGGTTAAGTGTATAAACCATATCAAGTTCTCCCTTTTGCAGAAGATCCGGGATACTTTCATGTGTAACAAACTGTATTCTGATCTCAGTCCGCGGATTATTTTTATTAAATTCCATCAGGATCTGCGGGAATCGGCTTATACAGAGCGACTCCGATACACCCAGTTTCAAAACTCCCGCAGGGTTTTCTTCATCCGTCACATCAAGTCTTATCTCCCGTTCCAGCTGAAGCATTTTTTCAGCGTATGCTATCAGCCTTTCCCCTGACGATGTTAATGAGATTGTTTTTCCCAGACGTTCGAACAACACGCAGCCCAACTCATCCTCAAGCTGCTTGATCTGTGTTGTAACTGTGGACTGTGCATACCCCAGACTATCGGCGGCAGCCGAAAAGCTATTCAATTCCGTGATTTTTAAAAATGTACTTAACTGCGTAATTGTCATACCGGTTCACCATACAAAGAAAAAAGTATCCCCTTTCCTCATGTTCAATATTATTGAACTATATTTTCACTTATTTCAATTTTACTGATACTATTTTTGGTGTTATTATACAATCACAATCAATCAAATGCAAGGAGGATTTCTTATGAACGAATTATGTATGATCATTAAAGACACTGTAAAACCAAACTTCTTAAATATCCGCACCTCCATACAAACCTATGACAGAAACGCACTTTGTTGCGGAGCTCCATGTTGGAGATGGGCCTATCACGCCCTTCACTCAGCCGATAAATGGTTTATCAATCCATATGTTTATGAGGAGCCTTCCTTTCACGAGGATGGAATGGATAATCCCGACAATCCGACAAGTGTTGTTTTATCGGACGAAGATCTCCTATCTTACCTGGATCAAATAGAGAAGAAAACAATGGAATATCTGGATTCACTAACTGATGATATGCTATATGAAAAGCCGGAAAACTGCATCTATACACGTATGGAACTGGTGCTCCGCCAATACAGGCATCTGTCCTTCCATACCGGAATGCTGAACGGACAGACAGCTGTAGCAACAGGAGAATTCCCGATGTGGGTTTCTCAGACGGATAAATATGTTGACGACGGTATCTTCTTCGGCCGTTATCGCAAAGGACAGGTCACCGCGAAATAAAAAAGCGTAATCCTTTGAATTTAGACTCGTTCGATCAGCGCAACGGTCTCCACATGCATGCTTCGGCAGAACTGATCATATACACTGTATTTTATCAGTTTGAATCCCTTCTCCGAAAGTATCTTTATATCTCTGGACAGGGTGGCCGGATCGCAGGATACATACACCAGCCTCTTCGGCTGCATCAGAGCTATGGTCTCAAGCAGCTTTTCATCGCAGCCCTTTCGAGGCGGGTCAACCACAACTACATCTATCAGATTCTCTGCATTGCCGGATGCACCGTCAGCAGACTCATATTTTTCAGTCTGCTCCTGAACCCACTTGGGAACAACCTCCTCTGCTTTTCCTACGAAAAACTCGGCGTTATCTATACCATTTATCTGGGCGTTTTCCCGCGCATTATCTATGGCCTTCGGAACTATCTCAACTCCGTAAACCTTCTTTGCCTTCTTTGCCATGATAAGGGAAATAGTTCCGATACCCGAATACATATCCCAGACATTTTCTTTCCCCGTAAGTCCTGCATATTCCACCGCTTTGGCATAAAGCTTTTCAGTCTGAAGGGGATTTACCTGATAGAAGGACTCTGCGGAAATATGAAACTTCACACCGTCTATATAATCAGATATATAATCATATCCGTTTATTAGCATGGTCTTTCTGCCCAGTATCCTATTTGTATTTTCATAATTGATATTCAGCACCAGAGACTTCAGTTTTATATACTCGGGATTCCTTTTATAATTTGACATCCCACTGTTCTCATCATTTATCTTAAAGCCTTTACTCTCGTTATATCTGTCCAGCTCCTTTTTTACCATGATGACAAGCTTGTCCATCTCAGGAACCTTTCTGTTTGCAGCAACGAGACATATCATAAGCTCTCCGGTAGAAAAACCGACTCTTGTGAGCACATGTCTCAGCAGACCTTCCCCGGTATTTTCATTATATATACTCACCTGATATTTATCTGCCCATTTACACACGGCTCTTATCACATAGCTGTTAACCTCATGACCTGTACCGCAGTCTTCCAGAGGAACAATATTATGGGTTCTGCCTGCATAGAAACCCAGCACTGTAGAGGTAGAGCAGCTAAATACATTCCAGTCCTTTTCTCCTTTTCCCACTACACCTCCGCGTCTTCTGTCTCCCACAGGGAACTGCATCTTATTTCTATAGCGTTCCGGTTTTTCCATACCGACTGCTTCTTCAAAATAGTTTTCAGGGGACTCTATGCCGCCTATCCTTTTCAGGCAGTTCATGACTCTGTTTTTCTTCAGTTCAAGTTCCTTCTCATAACTGATATGCTGAAGGGTGCAGCCGCCGCACTGTCTGGCCACAGGGCACTCAGGTTCAACTCTGAAGGGCGATGGTTCCGTCAGCTTCTCAAGCCGTCCGAAGGCATAGTTTTTCTTTACCTTGACTATCTTTATCTCGGCCATATCTCCCACAACCGTGTCCTTGGTAAATACAACCATACCATCTGCATGCCCTATTCCAAGCCCCTCATCGGACATATCTTCTATAGTTATTTCATAAATATCATTTTTTTCCATATCTCTACCTGCTAAATCAGATTCTTCGCTTCGCTCAGAATGACATCAAGCGTTTCTTCACGCTCAGAATGACATCACGCGTTTCTTCACGCTCAGAATGACATCATGTATTCAGTATACACTATATCCCCGAAAACAGCAAAAAACCGATGGCATCCGCCATCGGTCTTTCGCTAAAACTCAACCTTTTCTTTTATGTAGTCCCTGACTTCATCCTTATCCATTTCCAACGAAATAGCAAGTTCTCCGCACAAACTTTCTTCTGCTATATGGAAGTATTTCGAATCAGATGAGGTAACCTTTTTTCCCACTGCTATACGATCTTCCATCCTTGTGTGAATAGTCTTGATCAGACTTACCAGAATCTCCGGCTCACAGGTGAGAACTGCCTGTTTGTATTCAAGTTCACGTTTTTTCTCTTCAATAATTTCAAGCTCTTTTATTTCGGAAATACTCTGAATGAAATCCTCTGCCTCATCCTTGGACATGACCTTACGCATTACCACTCTTTCATTATCGATGGGGGTAAAAATTTCGCTATCTCTGATATAACATGGTACCATTGTGTAATAAAGTCTGTCCTTGGGAACTCCGGGCATTTTCATCGGTCCTACATTGGTTATCTTGCAGACACCGTTGTTACCGTAAATAATAAAATCACCTATATTAAACATCCCCAAACGCACCTCTGATTTTATGGATTACCCCCACTACTTATATTAACACAGTAGCGGGGGTAACGTAAGTACGAGTTGCAATTTCGTGAAAATTGACTTAAAAACCAACACGTTTCTTGTTCAATTTTTCACAATATTTTATTCCTTTCATCAATTCCTTTTAATCGCACTCGTCATACAGTTTGTAGTTTTCGGTGTCATATGATTTGATACCATTTCCGGACTGGATCACATAGAGATAATCTCCGATAACGATTCCTCTTGTTCCCAGGACTGAGCTGTAAAGTCCTTCCAGTTTTTCATCCATCTTACACTCAAATCCTTTATTCTCATCGTAGTCATATACTTCGTAGTAAAGTCCCTCTGTATCAAAGTCTACATTGTCTGCCCAGTCAGTGTACTCGTCTCCGTAGTATTCTTCGTACCATTCAGCATCATCATCATAGTAGACCCACATAGCACCTGTTGAGAATCCGAAGGTTCCGTCCTTTTCATTGAACATGAACGCTCTTCTGTCATTTAAAACCGAAGCACTGTTGTAGTTATAAAGAATCTTTGTATCAAGCTCCTTTATATCAAATGGATCGCTGACATCAAACATTGAAAGCTTTATGGAACCACCCAGCTGATTCTCGGTTGTAAAATCATATCCGATTCCCAGAAGCAGATTGTCTCCATAAGGATGCATGTAAGCTGAAAATCCGGGGATCTTCAGGTAATCTGTAACTCTCGGATTATCAGGATCCGAAAGATCTACTGCAAAGAGAGGATCCATATTTCTGAAGGTTACAAAGTATGCAGCTTTACCCATGAATCTTGCCGAACGGATGGTCTCACCCTCTGCCAGCTTCTTGATAACGCTTCTCTGCTTCAGGTTCTCATCCAGAATAAACAGACCGTTATACTGTGTATAGTCGCTGTCTCTGTAAGAAGAAACTATTCTTACATTTCCTTCATACTCATCGATGCTGTAATCATCATTCAGATATCCGGGGAAATCTCCCTCTGCTTCATACTTGAAATCACCATCACTGTAGGATATCTTTACAAGTCTTGTATCATCGTCATAACCGAAGGAATCCCAGTTGTAGGTTCTGTCTGCCAGGTAGATGTTTTCGCTGCTTACATATAATGTATCAGATCCTCCGAGGATAGCCATCTTATCAATAACCTTTGCCTCATTTACATCAACTGATGAAACTACTATAAATGTATCCGTGTATGAATCTTCCTGAACTATCAGCTCGCTGTTTGCCATAACCTCGCCATCAACCTCAGGGATATAGCTCTCGTATTTTCTCTTTTTGATCTTATCAAGGTCAAAGCTCTTTCTTGAAAATGTATAAAGTACACTTCCTACCATTCTTGAGGAATTATAGTAACCATCCTGCTTTATTCTCTTATCAAGCTTAGGATTTGTTCTGTCGCTGATATCATATATAGATATGCAGGTTTCATTGTTTCTGTAGCTGTATCTGTTATTATCATAAACTCCCATGAGGATAAGCTTGTCGCCGTTTATATACATATCTTCGAAGTAGAAATCATCCTCGAGAACATTTGCCGTACCGATCTTTGATACCTCGCCATTATCAACGCTATAAATGATGATATGCTCGGTCTCTTCTTCATAAGCATATATATACTTTCCATCGGTCTTTATTATATCTGCTTCGCTTACGCCTTCTGTTCTGACATTTGTATCTGTGTAATCTTCGTTACCTGTGGAAGCTTCTCTTGAAGCTTCGGTTGCCCCGGCACTATTCATTGCTTTTAAGGTTTCTCCACCGGCTTCGGATTCGGCATCAGCTTCCTCAACATAATCCACATCATACATTACATCTACATAATTTCTCTTGTAATCCTTAAGAAGTCTGTATGCTTTTTTATAATTCTCGTCAGAATCAACTTCCTCTGCATTCTGTTCCGGAGTAGTTCCCAGGCCTTTGATCTCTGTATCCTTCGTTGCTCCGCTCTTCCTGAGAAGGAAGAACGCTCCGACTCCTGCAGCCAGCAGAACTGATGCTGCGATCGCTATAGGAAGAACTACCTTTCTTTTTCCCGACTTCTTTTTCTTTGACGCGATCTTTTCAAACTCTGCATCATCGGGAATATCCGTACTCTGGCTTCTGTTATATCTTTCATCCTGACTCATAGCTGACAGACGTCTTTCCATGTTTTCAGGTCTTAATGATTCAGGTATATTTTCCACACCTGATCTTATCTGCTGTTCAAATAAATTATCTCTGTTGTCCATACATGTCACCTCCGGCACTTAAGAAGTTTTTCATTTTTGTAAGGGCTCTGCTGTATTTGGATCTCACAGTATTTCTGTTCAGATTCATCATTTGGGCAATCTCAAGGCTGTCATATCCTCCGAATACAGTCATCGAAACTATCTGTTTTTCCTCTTCGCTCAGCACAGTAAATGCAGTTTGTATCATGGTTCTGTTTTCGGCATTTTCTATGCTTCCTTCAGAGTAGGATGCACTCTGAGACATATCTTCCACCGGATACTGTGCCTGATTTTGTCTTCTCTGAACATATTCGCGGATAATGCGGTTGCATTTGTTACTGAGGATCCTGAATATCCATCCTCGAAATGCTTTCTCATCTCTGAGCCTTACAATTCCCGCATACGCATCGAGAACCGTGTCGCTGACTGCATTTTCCGCATCCTGTGCATTTCCCAGGGTATAAAGAGCATATTTATACAGGTCTACGTATATGCTTTCATACAGTTCTGAAAATGCATGTGCATTTCCCAGCTTTGACAGCCGGACAAGCTCTACAATCCTTTCACCATTTTCCATCCCGTTTCTCCTTACTTCTTTGTTTTATATCTTTACAGTGCCGTAAAGTTTATTATCTGTTGCAAAAAAAATATAAAAAATTTTAAAATTCTTAATAAGCTTAAAAATTATATAAAAAACGGAAGTCAAAGACTTCCGTTATTGTCTTTCCATATAACATCAAAATCTTCTACCGGCATAGGCTTTGCAAAGTAAAATCCCTGGAAGGTATGACACCCCAGCTTAACCAGTCTGTCCAGCTGATTCTTCGTCTCCACTCCCTCAGTGATAACCTTCATAGAAAGTCTGTCTGACATATCAATAACAGACCCCAGGATATTTTCACTCTTCTTATCATTATCGGTTTCCTTCAGGAATTCCTTATCGATCTTCAGAGTATCTGCATTTATATCCTTCAGCAGACTCAGAGAGGAATAACCCTTTCCGAAATCATCTATCTCTATCTCAAAGCCCTCATTATGAAGCTTATTTACAAGAGCCAGCTGCTTCAGAGCGTCTCTCATCATGATGGTTTCCGTTATCTCCAGCTTGAGCTTTGATTTGTCTATATCATATCCCTTTACCAGCCCTTCGAAAAACTCATAAACATCGATATAGAAAAAGTCCTTCGGAGATATATTCACGGAAATGTACAGCTCACTCTTATCCGTGTCCTTCCACTCAGCCAGCTTCTTAGCAGCCATTTTCCATATATAGGTATCCAGCTTTACTATCAGATCCGAACGTTCGAGTATATCGATAAATTCCATGGGCGGAACCACCTCACCGTTCGACCTTACCCATCTTGCCAGAGCCTCTGCCCCTACTATATGTCCGTCTTCCCGGACCTGAGGCTGGAGATACATCATGAACTCTCCTGCCTGGATAGCTCTTTCACATTCATTTATAACATACTGCTCATGCAGCATTTTATCCATTATGGATTCATTAAATATAGCCACATGTATATTGGTTTCACCCCTTATTGTGGAAAGCGCGATATTTGCCCTGTCACACATGGATGATATGGGTGCGGTTTTATCCGAAACATAATACACTCCGGCCTGAATATGCAGATGATACTGTGAACTCTGAAGAAGTCCCGGCAGTTCTCTGGATGCAGATATAACGAACCGTCCGTCAAAATTGTCCTTATGAATAAGTACGGCAAACTGGTCTCCTCGAAGTCTTCCGCATATTTCACCATCGGAAAGCTTTGATTTTAACAGCTTTGCCACCTTCATCAGAACCTCATCACCCTTTGGGATTCCGAAAAGATCGTTTATAAGCTTGAACTGAACTATGTTATATATTATCAGAACCCACTCGGAATCCTGACTATTCTGGAAAGTATCTCTGGCTTTCTCATAAAATCCGTCCCAACTGTAAAGTCCGGTCAGGGAATCAAGAAGAGAACGGCTGTCCATTCCCTTAACTCCATTTCCTCCCTGTCCCATTACCACAGATTCATTACTGACGGTTATGCATTCCATAACACACTCTGTCCTGCTTCCGTCTTCATGAATAAGCTCTATGGGATTTGAAAGAATATGATACTTCTTATTCTCAAAATACTCTTCCTTCTCAACTCTGGTTTGAGATTTAAATGCCTTATAGCTCGAACAGTTGGCACATCTCTGATCAGCATCCCACACACTGTAACAGGAATCTGCGGGAATGATATTACCATCCGGAGTGAAGGTCAGTTCACGACACTCATTCGCATCAACCAGACGCACGAGATCGTAAATACCCAGCATCTGCCTGATAAGCTCCTGTATTTCTTTGTAACTGTAAGTCGAGATACTCATCCGAAAACCTTCCCACTACATAAATATAAGATACTTTATAAGCACCAGCAGCAACAGGTGAAGAGGATAGAACGAATAGAAAAGCCATTTAAGATTACGTCCTTTTTCACCGTTATAATAATGGAGCGGAAAGAATGCCAGCATTCCGCCTATATCAATAGGGCCACCGAGAGCCATAATAACACCGGTGACTACATTTCTCATAACCTCATCTTCACGAAGCAGATACATGAAGAATACTATAACTACACCGAAGCCCATATAGTCGACTCTTATGAGACTTCCGATAACAAAAAATATCATTACCGAAAGTATAGCCCAGAACTTCTTCGATTCCTTCGCTCCGAAAAAGTCCGGTTTCCCGTCTTCCGTCTTGGGAAGTATGGCGTTCCACATCATGATTGAAACAAGTCCCAGTGATAAAGTAAATAAAACATTCTGAGAATTGAATCCGAACAATACCGATCTGTAAGCAAGATCAAATGGAACCTCTGACAGCATGGCAAAGCTAAGAAGCCTTGCCAGATATTTTCTTATATCTTTTGTATGTCTATAGCCTTCAACTATCAGAAAAGCATATATGGGAAATGCCATCTTTCCGATAATCCTGATGAAAAAATTCACCCAGAATAAAGGCAGGGAAGAAAGAACCACATCTGTATCCTTGAAGGATGCCAGATATCCGTTCTCAATCAATACAAGTCCTATGTGGTCCAGCACCATCGCCCCCATGGCTATAAACTTCAGGGAGCTTACCGGAAGACCACTCTTCTTTACTGTTTCATTTTCCAATTTAGTCACCACTGTATTCCTTTGTAGTATCGGATATCAGTGACCTGGCATTTGACTTTGTCTTTGCCACAGACGTTATAGCCGCAACATAGTTTCCTTCAAAGAGATAAAACTGCGAAGCATATATCGACATACCGCCTGCAGATGCCGTGATCATAAATCCGTATCTGGTCTTACCGCCGATAACCATACTTTCTTCTTCAATATCCACATTATATGATGCATCGGACACCTCAGCCAGGAAAGGTTCCTTCATGGACTGAACCAGTTCCTTTTCGGTATATCCGGAGCTCTCAAGAGTCTGTCCCATATACTTAACGGCAAAATTTAAGGATTTGGTGTCGTCTGCATTATTTGCATTTAACTCATATATGACATATTTACTCTTTTTAAGGTCATCCTTCTCCTTTGACTCGGAGCCTGAGTATCCGACAATAGTAAAGTCCGAATCCAGATCGATCTCTATACCGAAATGTCCGTTTGTAAACTTGTTACCGCTTATTTTTCCGGGTTTATAATCGCTTGAGAACACAAAGATATATACAACAATTCCGATGGCGATAAGCGCAACAATTCCGATAAGCCATCCCGGAACAGGCATTCCTCTCTTTATTGTGGCACCACCATCTACCGGAGGAGTATACATGCCGCCACCGGCAGAACCATATGAATTTGAATACGGATCATTTACGCCATAGGGGCTGCCACCTGATGTCGGACCACCGTATGGACTATTTCCGGCCGAAGGTCCGCCATATGGAGTATTTCCGGCTCCCGGTCCGCCATATGGGGTATTCCCCGTAGCGGGACCGTCATACTGGTTTCCTCCAACGCTCTTCTCAACTCCGTCAGAAGGAGAATTGCTGTAATATGAACTTGAATCATTTACAGATCCATTTGTCTGCTGATTATTATTATCATCATCTCTTTTTAACTGCATAAATACTACCCAAATATCTTTCTGAATATTTTTACTTCTTTATCAAAAGTGACTGTCCTGTCATTTCTGCAGGCTTCTCAAGTCCCATAACATCAAGTAATGTAGGGATGATGTCACAAAGCTTTCCGCCTTCCTTAAGTGTATATCCATCATCATAGTTTACAAGGATAAACGGAACAGGGTTTGTTGTATGAGCTGTATGAGGCTCGCCGGTCTCATAATTCTTCATCTGCTCACAGTTTCCGTGATCTGCACAGATAAACAACACGCCATCCATTTCCTTAACTGCTTCTACTGCAGTACCTACACATTTATCTACTGTCTCAACTGCGGCGATGGCTGCATCAAGAACTCCCGTATGACCAACCATATCAGGGTTTGCAAAGTTGATTATTATTACATCATACTCATTTGATCTTATGGCTGCATTCAGCTTCTCACTTACTTCAGGAGCACTCATCTCAGGCTGAAGGTCGTAGGTTGCAACTGCAGGGGAGTTAACAAGGATTCTGTCCTCGTCCTTATTCGGCTCCTCAAGACCGCCGTTGAAGAAGAATGTAACGTGTGCATACTTCTCTGTCTCAGCAAGTCTCAGCTGCTTCATTCCCAGCTTTGAAATATACTCGCCAAATGTATTTGTTATCTCCTGCTTCTTGAAAGCAACAAACTTGTTCGGAATAGTCTCATCATAATCCTTGAAGCAGACATATGTGAGAGGCATGTATCCATTTGCTCTCTTCAGATACTTGATGCACTTTGTATCAGATGCATCACCTTCCTGAGCTGCTATATCATCATCTGTGAAACAGAATGCTTTTGTTATCTCACGGGCTCTGTCAGGACGGAAGTTAAAGAAGATAACAGAATCTCCCTCCTTAACAAGTGACAGAGGCTTGCCTGCTTCATCTGTGATAACTGTAGGAATTACGAACTCATCTGTAACTCCGTCATCATATGACTTCTGCATAGCCTCAACAGGATCTGTAGCCTGGATACCTTCGCCTGTTACAAGTGAATCATATGCCTTCTGGATACGATCCCAGTTATTATCTCTGTCCATTGCATAGTAACGTCCGCTGAGGGAAGCAACCTTTCCTACTCCGATCTCCTTTGTCTTGTCAACAAGCTCCTGGAGATAATCCTTACCTGATGCAGGAGGTGTATCTCTTCCATCGAAGAAAGGATGGATGTAAACATCCTCAAAGCCTTCCTTTTTGCAGAGCTCAAGGATGGCATAAAGATGTGTATTGTGGCTGTGAACTCCACCGTCTGAAAGAAGTCCCCAGAGATGAAGGTCTGAACCCTTCTCTTTACAGTTATTTATTGCACGGAGAAGCTCCTCATTCTTGAAGAACTCACCATCCTGAATATATTTTGTTATAAGTGTAAGATCCTGATAAATGATACGGCCGGAACCGATGTTCATATGTCCTACCTCAGAGTTACCCATCTGTCCGTCAGGAAGACCAACTGCCATTCCCGAAGCAAGGCCTCTCTGATAAGGGCACTCAGCCTTCAGCTTGTCCATAACAGGTGTGTTTGCCATAAAAATGGCATTTGAATCCTGAATATCAGACTCTCCATATCCATCCAGTATCATTAATACTACAGGTTTTTTACTCATAATTTTTCTCCTTTATATAAATAATTTTTACTCTTTATTAAGATTCTTCGCTTCGCTCAGAATGACATTTGTTGCTTTAGTTATATTTCTTCATTACAGCTTCTATCTCCGGCTCTGAATCCAGAAGAACATCTATTATCTCGGGATCAAAATGAGTCCCCCGCTCTTCCACCATTATCTCCAGCGCCTTTTCGATGGAAAATCCATCCTTATATGGTCTTTTGGAAACCAGGGCATCGAATACGTCTGCCACTGCCATAATCCTTGCGGAAAGCGGTATATCCGTTCCTGATTTTCCGGTAGGATAACCTTTCCTGCCTCCATCCCACCATTCATGATGATAGTATGCTATATCTGTTGCCATGTGCAGATAGCCTGTTGCACCAAGTGTGGCTGTTGCATTATCCAGCATCTCCTTACCCATGGTGGTATGAGTTTTGATGATTTCAAACTCTTCATCAGTAAGTCTGCCCGGCTTATTAAGTATGGCATCCGGTATCTTTATCTTTCCGATATCATGCAGAGGTGCAGCTATGGTTAATGTATCTATATATTCATCATTTATCTCATCAAGATAAAGTCCCTTTTTCATAAGCTTCTCTGCCAGGATGGCACAATACTCGGCTGTACGCTTTACGTGGAAGCCCGTTGTCTCATCCCTGCTCTCCACGATATCCGCAAGGGTGGTGATGATGTTTACATGAAGCTCCGATATGGTATTCGCCTGTTCATTGGTCTTATCGATATAGTTATCTATATCTTCAACAGTCTTCGACATTGCATCGTAAAGCTCTTCGATCTCATTTCCGGTATGAATATCAAGCTGCTTTATCTTTTCTATGGAATCATCTCTTCCGCGCTCGCTGTCGTACGCAAAGATACGCATCTCCGTTGCCATTTTGTGAAGCGGTATTACAACCACGTAGTCCGCCAGAACCATAACAAATGCAACTATACACATAAGCAGCCCCAGCACCGCAGAAACCATTTTGCCGCTGTATAGCAGGGTTTCTATCCTGAGTTCCGATATACTGTAATCGCCAATCCCGTATCCGGCAACCTCGGTTTCCATATAGGATTTATACGAAATAAAGAATGCCACTAACATGATAGCGAAACCCGCAATAAACATTCCCACTGCTATCTGGGTCCTGAGGGAACTTCTTTTTACCATATCCTCTTCGGATAGTTTCTTCCTGAGTTCTCTTCCCGAGATCTCTCCGCAGACCTTTTTGATTGTCTCCGGAACAAGCTTCAGAAGACAGAATGCAATAAGCAGCGAGATCAGCTTATCCGGAATCTCTATACAGAGATCACCCAGCATCTGTGAAGGAAGGACAGGAAGTCCCATATCCCTGAATACAGACACCATTTCGGAAGCAACATTAGCACCTACCTGAAACTCGAACAGTATATATGTGAGGAATGAACACGGCAGACTGAGAAGCATATACAGAGGAAGCATCAGAGGAAGCTTATATATTTTTTCAAACCAGCCTCTGTTAGCTCCGAATACTGCAATAGCCGCGATCAACACATTTATGGTTCCATAGTAAAATGAATTCGTATCCGAAAATCCTGCCAGCATGTTTGTGATAAATCCCACCGACATACCGGGGAAAGTACCTCCGAGTACAGCAATAAACATGGTACCCATGCTATCCATATACAGGGGAAGTCCCAACTCAGATGACAACAGAGAAAGACATCTGTTCAGCAGAACTCCGATTGCTATCATACCAATGACATATATTATGTTTTTTCTGGAAATCGTTTTCATATTATCTCCGAATTATATAATAATAAGTCCACTTCTGACTATGCATCGATAAAAAATCACAATCCACTATATTTTAACATTATCCATATTATTTTACTACAATTATTTTTGTTTGTATGATCATTATGTAAGTCATTTTTGCTTGAATGATCATTCTGTTTTTTTGAAAAATAATTCTTCCGCATAAATTTAAAACCTGCGCGTATGCACTTTCTTTGCGTACACGCAGGTTATTAGGAAGACTTTAGCCGAAATGATAGGGGAATGATCCCCACTCACCTGCTGTTCTTTTCATTTATAAATCTTATAAAATCATCTGTTGAAAGAGGCTTTGAATAGTAGAAGCCCTGTATATAATCAATTCCGAGAGCCTTTATGCCTTCTACCTGTTCCTCTGTTTCTACACCTTCAGCCACAGTCTTTAATCCCAACTGTTTGATCATGTTTACGGTATTTGTTATAACGACCTTTGCCTTGTCATTATTAAAGTACTCCTGAACCATACTTCTGTCGAACTTAACGATATTAACCGGCATATCCATGATATAATTCAGATTTGATTCACCGGTTCCGAAATCATCAAGTGAGAACCTACAGCCCAGATCCATAAGTTTATTCATGTTTTCCAGAAGAATATTCCTCTGGTTCAAGGTTGAACTCTCTGTTATTTCAAGATTCACCTCGGATGGCGTAACGCCTCTGCTCTTCATTATTTCATCATAAGTGGTTGATAACATAGGATTTTCGCACTGTGAAACTGACAGATTCACTTCAACGTACTCTATTCCTATCTCTTTAAGTCTGTGTTCTTTAATACACTCGCATGTTCTCTCGAACACTCTTTCACCTATCTGCTCAATAAGTCCGGTTTCCTCTGCTACAGGTATAAACTTACCCGGCATAACCAGCTTTCCGTCTTCGCCTCTGATTCTCGCAAGTGCTTCAGCAGATACAAATGTATCCGTCGCTATAGAGTAAATAGGCTGATAGAAAACCTCGACTCTGTCGGTTGACAAAGCATCCTTTATCTCCAGGATCATCTGTCTGAACTCTCTGATACTCTGACCTGCACTGTCATCCAGAGTCTTCATATCTTCGGCGTTAGTAAATGTATCCCTGTATCTCGAATAGATGTCATTATACTCATCCAGAGATGAAGCTATATGACTATCCGGAATATAAAGGAACTTTGTTGTAAGGAAATGTCCTCCCCAGGGTTCTTTGAACCTCTGTCTTATAACATCAAGGTTAACAGCACTTTCGATCTCATTCATCTCGTGCTCTTCCTTTTTGTCATAGATCAGGACGAAATCATTTCCGTGGATCCTGAAAAGCTTCGAACCAAACGAATGCAGATATTCGGTCATTTCCACAAGGATCCTTCTCTCTTCTTCTTCTCCCAGTTTCCACTCCCTGCTGTTACATACGATAATACTGGAGAACTGTTTAACTTCCATATATTCCTGACTTACGTACATTTTGAATGTTTCTGCCGAAAAACATCCTGTAACCTTATCCAGATAAGCCTCCGGATTCTCAAGCTCGGAATAAAGGATAAACAGTCCCAGTGAAGAACCGAAACCAACAAGAAGAGCCTGCGGGAAAATAAATTGTAACGTTGCCGCCGTCATTTCAAGTATCATCCACGCCCTGATAGCGCGACGCTTATGCGTATTCATCTGCTTTCCGTAAAAGACAGTCATCAGGAAGGATGAAATAATAAACAACGGTGCAAAAACAAATGCTGCCATAGCTGAAGGACCATAACTGTAAATTGTTCTTCCACTATGGAAATATGATACAGGCAATACAGCTATAAGCACAGCTCCGATGATAGCTACTCCGGTGATACCGTACTTAAAATGACTGTTATCTCTGAGATGTTCGATATCCGAGTAACTGTACACAAAACCGTATGCAGCTGATGCCATGAGGGAAATGAGATACATCTTACATGCTGCAGCAATTACAAAGGGTGCGATATACTCATCATTTTCTATTGCAATAACAGAAAGGATATCAAGGATGATACAACATGAATAAACAAAAAGGCACTTTTTGAATATTCTCTCGCCATAAAGACCAACGCCTTCATGCCTTACAATGAAGAATACAAGCACGAGATCAAATACAAGACCGCACAACTGTACTGATATATTCATCATAGCCATCACCCTCCTCTCCTAAGTATTATCAACCCTTCAGGTTTCCCCCTAAAAAAGCCCAAAAGGAGATAAAGGTCAGCATATACTTCCCTCGAATATATTCTATCATATTAAATATGTAGTTGCACTATGAAGGATGTCGTTGTAGACTAGAAATATAGGGGGCTGTTTTGTGCAAATTGCACAAAACCATTTGTGTAACAATTATATTTTCCGAAGATTTACAAGATAAAAAATGAGCAAAAAAGTAAAATACAGCGAAAAAAATAAAAAAATGCAGTACATTGCCATCGATCTCAAGTCCTTCTACGCTTCAGTCGAATGCTTTGAACGAGGACTTGATCCACTTACTACAAATCTGGTTGTCGCCGATGAGACAAGAACGGACAAAACCATCTGTCTTGCAGTCTCTCCATCCCTTAAAGCTTACGGGATTCCGGGACGTGCCAGACTTTTTGAGGTTAAGAAGGTACTTCGGGATGTTGAAAAAAGAACGGGAAAGCATGTGGACTTTATCATCGCCCCACCAAGGATGGCCACCTATATTCAATTTTCCTCAAATATTTATAATGTTTATCTGAACTATATATCCTCCGAGGATATTCATGTTTACAGTATCGATGAGGTTTTTATCGACTGCACCTCATATCTCTCCACCTATAAGATGACCGCCCACGAGCTGGCCATGACTATGATTCGCGACGTGCTGAGTCAGACCGGAATAACTGCAACAGCCGGAATCGGAACCAATATGTATCTCGCTAAGATAGCTATGGATATAGTTGCAAAGCATATGGAAGCTGATAAGGACGGGGTGAGAATCGCCGAGCTGGATGAGATGAAATTCAGAAAGCTCCTCTGGGGGCATAAGCCTCTTACGGACTTCTGGCGGATCGGTAAGGGCACCGCCAGACGACTTGCAAATATGAATATATTTACTATGGGAGATCTGGCAAGGGAAAGCCTCTATAACGAGGAATATCTCTACAAGGTTTTCGGAATCGATGCTGAAATACTGATCGACCACGCCTGGGGCATAGAACCCACACTCATGAAGGATATAAAGAGCTACAAGCCGAAGGGAACATCCCTCTCCTCCGGCCAGGTTCTGTCCGAGCCTTACAGCACCGAAAAAGCCCGCATCATAGTAAGCGAGATGACGGATCTGATGGTACTTGATATGGTGAAGAAGGGCTTCGTCTCCGACTCCTTCACGCTGACCATCTGCTATGACAGAGAAAATGTAGATAACGGTTCGTATAACGGAGACATACAGCTTGATTATTACGGACGCCTTGTACCTGCTCCGTCCCACGGAACCGCAAACTTCGGAGATCATATAGACTCCTCAAAGAAGATAATAAAAGCTGTCCTTGAACTGTACGACAGGATAATCATGACGGGCGTGAGTGTAAGGCGCGTATATATCAATGCGAATAATCTTAAGAAAGCTTCCGAAACCTACCGCCAGCTGGATATGTTTACTGATATAAAGGAAGAAGAACAGGAAAAGAATCTGCAGAAGGCACTGCTTGAGATACAGGAGAAGTATGGGAAGAATGCGGTGCTGAAGGGGACGAACTTTCTTGACGGTGCTACTACACGAGATAGGAATTCGCAGATCGGAGGTCATAAATCGTAATGATTTATACATGTTTGAGCATTACATTTCTCGGCATCGCTCTCGCTTCCGTTTGGGTCCCCTAGCGGATGCTAAGCTCTCACTGCGTGCAGAAGCACTTGTGAATTGCTAAGCACCGAGACCCAAAAGGTCCTCGAAATGTAACGCTCAAACATATTATCACCTTACGATTTATAGAGAAAAGGAGAAGGGATATGAATGATAGTACATATAAGTACAATGATATAATAGATAAGAATCGTCCGGTACATGACGGTGACGCTTTTGAAGCACGGCATCCGCACATGTCCCGCGAAGCACGGGCAAAAATATTCGCCCCATTCGCAGCCCTAAAGGGCTACGAAGAGGCGATAGATGATACATCCGAATCACACAACTCAGAATATCAGCCTTCCCCTTGAGGGGAAGGTGGTTCCGAAGGAACCGGATGAGGTGTCTAGTAATTCTCTGCATTAACCTCGAAGAAGCTCTGTGGATGTGCACATGCAGGGCATACTTCAGGAGCCTTTGTTCCGACAACGATGTGTCCACAGTTGCGGCACTCCCAAACCTTTACTTCACTCTTCTCAAATACCTGCTTTGTCTCAACATTATTTAAGAGAGCTCTGTATCTTTCCTCATGATGCTTCTCTATAGCAGCAACGAGACGGAACTTCTCAGCCAGCTCAGGGAATCCTTCCTCATCAGCAGTCTTAGCAAATCCATCATACATATCTGTCCACTCATAGTTCTCACCATCAGCAGCAGCCTTAAGATTTGCAGCAGTATCGCCAAGCTCTCCCAGCTCTTTGAACCACATCTTAGCATGCTCTTTCTCATTATCTGCTGTCTTCAGGAAGAGTGCAGCTATCTGCTCATAGCCTTCCTTCTTAGCAACTGAAGCGAAATATGTATACTTATTTCTTGCCTGTGACTCACCTGCGAATGCAGTCTGAAGATTCTTCTCTGTCTGAGTTCCGGCATACTTGCTTGATCCTGCAGGTGCAGCCTCTTCCTCAACAAGCTCCAGATTGTCGCCATCTACTCCGCAAAGTGGACAAACAGGTGTTTCACCGTCAGCTACCTCAAATACTTCCCCACATATCTTACATCTGTACTTTGCCATTAGTAATAACCTCCTTATTTTTAGAATAACTCACCTATGTAGTCATATGGTTAGTATAAACTAGAAGGGGGGTGTTATTCAACACTAATCGGTGTATAAAATAATCCCGAAAACAGCAAATGTTTTTACACCTTTTTCCTCCTAAGATGCTTAACAATCCTTCCTCTCTTCACGATATACACATCTCTCGAAATCATCATCATATCCTTATCGTAATAAGAATCTGTATAGAAGGCATCTACTGTGTTATCACCATATAACTGTCTGTAACGCTTTACCTTATTATCTCCAAAGTTGAACCAGGTGATCCTCCTTTTGTCAAAGTCAAGTTCCGAACCAACTATTTTATCTGTTTTAATAATTTCAGTTATCCCTTCAAGCAGGAATACAGGGCCTGCCGAAATAATAACATCACCGGGTTTTATCCTCTTGAGAATTGTACTGTTAAGCTTATTTGAATGAGACTCCCAGAAGGGTTCAACGAAATCCTTGAAGGAAACCTTGCCATCCATAACGCCGTCAAAAACTTTATTGATAATGGACTCAAGCTTCTCCTTGCTAAGCAGGCATAGTTTATATCCCGCCAAGCTGAGCAGTATTGTCGGGATAAAACGGATAATCTTCTTATTATGCCTGATCATATAAAAGGCATAATCAACAGCACTCTCGCCGTTATATATTGTATTGTCGAAGTCGAAAACATTCATACTATACACCGTTATCAAAAAAAGGCATTTATATAAATCAAATCAAAAAATACTAAAAGCGGTATAGATAAAGACAACTTTAATATGTCTATAAGTTCGCCTTTTGTCCAACTTTCTTCCGGATTATGTGGATTAATTTTTATATCAGTGTTTTGATTTTTAGAATAACGGCAATGTTTAGAATAATTATGCTCCGACTCATATATCTGACCATTATAATCATATTGAAAAGTCACATCATAACTATAATCATATGTTACTTTACCTGTTTTAGAATCTTCATGTTTATGTTGCTTTTCGTCTACATCTTTTACCTTAGCAACAATTGTTTCAGTACATACAATCATTCTTTTAAGATTTCCCAAAATAACACATAATATAAGTAAATGAAAAAACAATAAAATTAATCCTACTATTACAGCACCAATACTCATTTATATCCTCCACTTTATTATATAGCTACATTTCCATATGAATTAAACTTTACATGCTTATTCATATTTCTTCTTATTGAACTTACTATCACATTATCCCGACTGAATCACGAATTATATAAACTTATAGATTCAGCAATTCATTCACCCTACTCTGCATATGCTTTTCGATAATTCTCAGTCTCTTTACCGGTAGGTTGTAATTGTTATCCGGCTCAAACTTAAAACCTATCATACGGCGTAGTTTTGCTTTCTGCCTGGGTGTTATAAACTCTCTTACTATATTTTCAAACGGAACACCATATGATGAGCTTCTTGTTTTTGCGTAAGCATCTACATCTTCCAGATCATCCATCATCGCAAAATTGAAAAGCGATAAACCATTATCGAAAACAGGTGCAAAGGCACAAGGCTTATTGGTTTTGTTATCGACAATAAGTCCGAAATTACCGAAATGCCGATCCTCATTATATATCAATGCATCAAATATCAGCATGTCAACAAATTCATCATAATAGCTGTCTCCAAGCTTTCTGATATATTCTGCCACTATTCTAAGTGTACAGTCGGGAACAAATCTAAAAATAGGAACATAGGAATGATCTATATCGGTAAATAACTCACATACGGAACATATATTTCCCTTCCATTTCGCAAGTGAATAGTCGATATGATTTATCTCCATTCTTCCGGCAATCTGGCTCGCATAGAATTCTGAGTATGGTTCATTTCCTGCGTTCGCCGCACCACTTGTTCCACCCTTATAGAGAAGAATCTTCCCTCGGAGTCTTCTCCAGCCCTTTCTGAGCATACCGGTTGTAGTAAACTCCGGAGACGATGTAAAACCTTTCGCGGGAGAACTACCGTATCCGGTATATGCGATCATCGATAATGCTTTTAGAAAGCTATGTTCATACAGATTGTAGTCTTCAAACTTTTCGTCATCATCTTCTACAACCCAATAGCTGTCATTTAAAGAAAGCCCCTTACACACTTGAAGGATTCCTTTTGTATCATTATGTGATAATCCGTTTTTCGCAAGGAAAGAGTCAACAAATTCCCTGTTCTTAGGAATAATCCTGCTTTTCAACCATTTCATAAGGCTTTCAGGACTAGCCTCAACTCCAATCGGCAGCAGATAATTATCCGAACCACTGACATCTTTCAGGGAAACTATCTTCTGTCCATCGAGGTTATCTTCTTCAATATCAAATTGTAAAAGTGTTTTATTGTACTGTTTTAGATAAAACATAAAACCGCCCCTTAATTTAATGATATTTTATTATAACACACTTTGACTCACAACGTCATAAATGATAGAATCATGTTTATGGCTGAAAATTATAAAAAGGGACTGCTGGCGGGAATTCCGATTGCTCTCGGTTACCTGTCGGTGTCCTTTACATTTGGAATAATTGCAATTTCATATGGACTTACATGGTGGGAGGCGACCATCATCTCCATGACCTGCGTTACGTCAGCAGGCCAGTTCTCCGGAATAATCACTATGTGTGTTCCGGGACTCTGGCTGGATATGTTCATATCCCAGCTGACGATAAATGTCAGATATTCGTTTATGTCCATCGCTCTTTCCCAAAAGGTGGATGAACGTTTTAAAGGAATATGGAGATGGATACTGGGATTTGAAGTGACTGATGAGATCTTTGCAGTTGCCATCACGGAGAAAAAAGTATCCCGCGCCTTCTTTGC
Source organism: uncultured Lachnospiraceae bacterium (assembly GCA_902781895.1). Classification (GTDB taxonomy): domain Bacteria; phylum Bacillota; class Clostridia; order Lachnospirales; family Lachnospiraceae; genus Eubacterium_Q. The sequence goes on along the minus strand of CACZLA010000003.1, from coordinate 8,702 downwards.
AGGACTGGAGACTCTTCCCTATATAGGCTGGTCTCTGGGAACCTTCCTCGGTGCAATACTCGGAAATGTTCTTCCGGTCAGCATCATGTCCGCTCTGGGACTCGCTCTCTACGGAATGTTCGTAGCTATCGTAGTTCCCGTAATGAAGGAGGACAGCGCTGTTATTATCGCGGTTCTGATTGCCGCTTCCTTATCGACAGCATTTACATATGTTCCATTCCTGAAAAGCGTTTCACCGGGAATCGCAATCAGTATATGCGCTATAGTAAGTGCCGCTGTCGCTGCATTAATCCATCCGGTTAATGACGACGGGGAACATAACGATGACGGCGAACATGCAATTAATAATATGACTGCACAGGAAGGAGGTATATCATGACATATACTACCTTCTTCATCTATCTCGCTATCATGGTACTTACAACATACCTGATACGTGTGATTCCATTTGTGCTGATAAAGAATCAGATAAAGAACAGATTTATCCGCTCATTCCTGTACTACATACCATATGCTGTTCTTACGGCCATGACTATACCGGCTATTTTTACGGCTACATCAAGTATCATATCAGCCACAGTTGGTTTCACAGTTGCCGTAATACTTGCACTTAACAAAAAAAGTCTTACAACTGTTGCACTTTTATCATGTTTTGCTGTATATTTAACTGAGTTGGTTATTTGATAATATCCAATGTGATATACCATATAAACTACGAGCGTTAAGCTTATAAGGCTAAGGAGAATCATGAATAAGCTGTTAATCCTTTTATTCCTGTTTTTTGCCGGAAGCTGTCTCGGCTGGGTTGGTGAGCTGTTCTTCAGACGCTACCTGGATCCGGTAGAAAGAAAAAAGAAAAAATTCCAGAATCCCGGACTGTTTGTAGGTCCTTATCTTCCGATATACGGAACGGGACTTATAACTCTCTACCTTCTGGGACATATCCATTTCCCTGGTTTGCAGGAATCACATCCTTATCTGGAAAAGGCCATCATATTCCTATGCATGGCTGCATGTATGACTCTTATTGAATTTGTAGCCGGCATGATCTTTGTAAATCGCATGCATCTTCAGCTGTGGGACTACACTCCGTATTGGGGAAATATTAAGGGCGTTATCTGTCCTCTGTTCTCACTGATATGGTACGGAGTTGCGGCATTCTACTATCTGGTGGTTCACTCAAGGGTCCTGAAGGCTCTGGACTGGCTGTCGCAAAATCTTACATTTTCCTTTGTCATCGGATTTTTCTACGGAGTGTTTATCATCGACTTCGTATTTACCTTCCAGCTGATCACAAAGATAAAAGCGCTTGCGGAAGAATACGGAATCATCGTCAAGTACAATGCATATAAAGAGAAAATGGATGAGATCGGTGAAAAAACAAAGGAACGAAGCCGCTTCATTTTCGCACAGATGCTTTCACCAAAGGAGTTCTTCGTTAAGTACAGAGGCGTCTTCTCTGTTAAGAGGATAGCAACCCCATTTAAGATGGCGGCGGATAAGATGCATCGAAACAAAGCTGACGATGACATGGACGACGTAAATGATGTTATCGATATTAATGAAGCAGATGATATAGATGATGTAAAGAAATAGATTCATTATAAGCTATAGATACACAGGTGTGATTACCTGTGTATCTTTTTTTGTTTTTTAATCTTCATTTAATCTTTCATATATATCATATACAAAAATGGATATCTTACACAAATAAGGAGGTACCGGATATATGAAAGAACGAACAAACCACACCAAAGCCACTCTCTCACTGGTCATGGTGATCATTATGCTGAGTTATCTTTTAACCGGCATCCCTGTCTTTGCAGCCACGTATGACACACTGACATTCTCAGACAGCGGTATCACTTCCAGCGGTTCAGGAGCAGGCTACAAGATAAAAGGAACCACACTTACCATTTCAGAAGCAGGAACCTACAAGGTTACAGGAAGCTGCAGTGAAGGAAGTATAGTGATTTCAAAAGAGGTAACGGGTGTAACTCTGATACTCGACAACCTGTCTCTTGCTTCAGGCAGCACCGCTCCCATAGTTATTAAAAAATCAAGCAGTGCTACTATCGAGCTTTCGGGAACATCCACTCTCACAGATAAAGAGGATGCTTCCACAGAGGATACAAATGATGATTTCGAGGGCGCTGCAATAAAGGTAAAGTCAGGCTCCACTCTCAATCTTTCAGGAAGCGGCAAGCTGAATGTGGAATGCTCTTCCTGCAAAAATGGTATCAAAGGCGGATCAGAAGCTAAGATCAATATAAGCGGCGGAACCTATAACGTAAAGGCTGCCAACACAGGCATAGCCAGTGACGGCAAATTAAATATCACAGGCGGTACATTTAACATATCTGCATCAAATGAAGGATTAAAGTCTGCTCCGGACGAAGATGATACTACATCAGCCGGAACACTCTCCATCTCAGGCGGCGACTTTACCATTAACGCAGGTGATGATGCAATCCACGGAATGAACGGACTTACGATCACAGGTGGAAGCTTCAGCATAGATGCAGGGGATGACGCAATCCACAGTGATTATACAACCACTATCGGAACCGACGGAGGCTCCAGCGGACCGAACATTATAGTTAATAACTCCTACGAAGCTATCGAAGGTGCTATAGTAAATCTTTATTCTGGATACGCAAGTGTTTATGCAAGTGACGACGGCGTAAATGCTGCAAACAGCGACCTTTCAGCCTATGATTACAGCATAAATATAACCGGCGGAACCTGGTATATAAACTCAGACGGTGACGGACTTGATTCAAACAACAACATGAACATTTCCGGTGGACAGACAGAAGTATTCGGTTCTTCAAATGGCGGAAATGCCTCACTTGATTATGATAATAAATGTTATCTCACAGGAGGTACTCTCCTGGCAGTAGGAAATCTCGGGATGGGACAGACCGTTTCAAGCGGGCTCTCTATAGTATTCAATAACGTAGCTATAGAAAACGGAACTCCTATACTTATTAAGAACAGTGCAGGTGAAACAGTTTACAGCGCTACAGGAGTAAAGAGTGCAAACCAGGTTATATTTGCATCTGCTGATCTCAGTTCGACCGACACATATACACTCGTACTCAGTGATGAAGAAGCCCAGACCACCACAACCGATGAAGCATCACAGAAGGCTCAGACCTCCGGAATGGGCGGAGGTCCCGGCGACAAAGGCGGACGTCCCGGTGATATGGGCGGCGACCCGGGAATGCGAGGACGTGGCAGCAATACATATAACGGCGAATGGAAAAACGGATGGTGGTATAACTCCGACGGTTCCTGGAGCTATCCTTACCAGGGAAGCTGGAAACAGAATTCCGTAGGATGGTGGTTCGAGGACGAAAGCGGCTGGTATCCAACAAGTGCATGGATGAAGATAGACGGTTACTGGTACTATTTCGATTCAAGCGGATATATGGAATCGAGATGCTACAGGGATGGCTACTGGCTTGGTTACAGCGGTGCCATGGATGAAATGTATAGGGGCAGCTGGATGAGCGACAACACAGGCTGGTGGTACTGCGACATAGACGGATGGTATCCGACCTCCAGATGGCTGAAGATCGACGGAGCATGGTACTATTTCTACTCAGATGGATATATGGCAGCAAATACAACCGTAGACGGTTACAAGGTAAACGCAAGCGGGGCATGGGTTGGCTGAATATCATAATATAATTTTGAAACCTACATAATACAATAGAAACTCTCCTCCCAAAAACAAAAAGAAAAAGACGGAACATTTTCGACAATAAATGTTTCGTCTTCTTCTTTGAGAGAAATTTCCGTGTGTATGGTTCGGTAACTCCTCCCTCACCCTATATCGATATCATACAGTATTTATTCAATCTTGTCATTTACCGAAATGGTTAAAAATAATTCTATACGAAATGATTGATAATTATTCTACTGAGTTATAGCCTGCCTCGAAGCCTGCAAGGTTGATATCCACAGTCTTTGGAGGAACCTTGGATTTGATAACCTCAACCCACTCCTCTTTGCTGTAGTTCATGTGGCGTGCAGCCATACCGAGAACTATAGTATTGAATACTCTGGTGTTTCCAAGCTCTTCAGCCTTTTCCATAGCATCGATAGAGAAAACTCTGTATTTCTCACGCAGCCCCTCGAGAATATTCTCAGGATACTCTGCAGTACCTGTAATAACAGGCATCGGATCGATACGCTGATCATTCACGATAAGTGCTCCGTCCTTCTTAAGGAAGTGAGCATATCTGAGTGCCTCAAGTCTCTCAAATGCGATGAGAACATCTGCACATCCTTCTTCTACGATAGGCTCGGTTACAACCTCACCCTCTGTTGCATATCTTACGTAAGTAACAACGGAACCACCACGCTGTGCCATTCCGTGAACCTCTGAAAGTTTTACATCATAGCCTGCTGATTCAGCAAGACCTCCAAGTATACGGCTGGTAAGAAGGGTTCCCTGTCCACCAACGCCGACTATCATTATATTTGTAACTGACATTTTCTTTTCCTCTTATTTATTATTATCTCAACTGAATTGCATCAAATGGACAAAGCTGACTGCAGAGTCCGCATCCGTTACACATAGTTTCGTCTATTACTGAGAAGCCTGTTTCTTTATCCTTCTTGATTGCAGGACATCCCGGCGACAGGCACATTCCGCACTTCATACATTTCTCTGTATCTACGAAGCACTTGCCCTTTGGAACATATGACTTAAGGAGTGCGCAAGGTGACTGAGAAATGATAACTGACAGCTCATCTCTTGCAACCTCTTCCTTGATTGTCTCCTCAAGCTTCTTCAGGTCAAATGCATCAACAACCTTTACGTTCTTGATGCCCATTCCCTCGCAAAGCTTTACAAGATCAATCGCATATGTCTCTTCACCATTAAGCATCTTACCTGTTGCAGGATGGTTCTGATGACCTGTCATTCCTGTTGTGGAGTTATCAAGGATGATAACTGTTCCTGTAGCCTGGTTGTAAACCATGTTCATCAGTGAGTTAACACCTGTGTGAAGGAAGGTTGAATCACCGATAACTGCAACCCAGTTCTTAACCCAGTCCTTACCTTTACCCTTCTCCATACCGTGGAGCATAGAGATTGATCCACCCATACAGAGTGTTGTATCAACTACCGAAAGCGGTGCAGCCACACCAAGTGTGTAGCAGCCGATATCACCGCTAGCATGAATCTTAAGCTTCTTAAGTACGCTGTATGTTGCTCTGTGAGGACAACCCGGACAAAGGATTGGCGGACGAACAGGAACCTGTGCAGGGTCTGCAAGATCCAGGTCCTGACCGAGGATCTTCTCACGAAGCATATTTGCACTGTACTCTCCGTCAAGTGGGAATACATCCTTACCAACGCAGTCGATTCCCCAGCTTCTTACCTGCTCCTCAATAACAGGCTCAAGCTCCTCGATAATATAGAGCTTATCAACCTTTGAAGCAAACTCTTCGATAAGCTTCTTCGGAAGTGGTGTTACCATTCCAAGCTTCAGAACGCTTGCCTCAGGGAATACTTCTTTAACATACTGATATGGGATACCACTTGTTATAAATCCAATCTTGGTATCTCCGTAAAATACTTTATTTATATCTGCAAACTTCTCTGTAGCTCCATCAGCTGCAAGCTTTGCATCACGGTCGATAACAACCTTATGACGCTTCATGGCATTTGCAGGAACCATAACATTCTTTGCAGGGTCTCTGACATATTCTTTATCCTCAACCTCAACTCTGTCTTCACAGTTTACTACGCCCTGTGAATGAGCTATACGAGTAGTAGTTCTGAGGATTACGGGAGTATCATACTCCTCTGACAACTCAAATGCTTTCTTTGTGAAAACTCTTGCCTCTTCCGAGTCTGAAGGCTCGAGCACAGGAACGTGTGAAGAGATAGCTATCCTTCTTGTGTCCTGCTCATTCTGTGAGCTGTAGAGTCCCGGATCATCTGCAACCAGATATACAAGTCCTCCCTTGGCTCCGATATAAGATGCTGTGTAGAGAGGATCTGATGCAACATTCAGACCTACGCACTTCATGGCACACATAGCTCTGACACCTGCGATGGATGCACCCATAGCAACCTCTGCGGCAACCTTCTCATTCGGTGCCCACTCAGCATAAACTCCTTCGTACTTTACGAGATTCTCGCTCATCTCGGTACTCGGTGTTCCCGGATAAGCTGATGAAACCTTAACGCCTGCTTCCCATGCACCGCGGGCGATGGCTTCATTTCCTAACATAATCTTCTTTTCCAACTTAACAAACTCCTTTTTGTTCATTCTGATAACATCGATCTATTTTAAAACTGAAATAACCCAACTATTATAGAGTATTTCTTATATTTTTACAACTTATATTAAGCACTATTCTTTACTTATATTAAGATTTTTCTTTATTTATTATTAAATCTTATCTTTCGAGTCTGATCATGAGCTGCTCTTCGCCGTCTTTTCCTCTGTTTTTCTGATAAAGTTATCATGACTGTTCGTTATCCTCAGACTGCCGTTAACCACAAAATTCATGGCCTGAGTACCCTTATGAACGCTCTTGGTCTTTCCCTTCATGGAAAATGCAACGATAAGCGCTATTATTACAGAAGCAACACCGGTTCCGACTATCGTCCCGGTTGAAAAATGGGATGTAACAGCTAACACTCCCAGCATTATCGCCCACAGTGCAGCCAGAACTCCGAAAAGAACTCCGAAGAATTTACCTTTACTGTATGGAACATTTCCCACCAGCTTTCCGGTCTGTCCGTTCATGGCAAAAACAAACTTTTCTCCGTTCCAGATGGTATTCAGTATCCACACCGGATACAGGGCATATTTATAGGATGATGTCAGCTTATTAAAGGTATGGGATTTTTCACTGACGGAATCATAATTCTTTACCTGACCTCTGATAAGGTCTCTTGCCGTCTGTTCCATCCTTTTATCCGCTCTGGGCTGGCACTGCTCCGGAGATACATCATATCTGTCTGCCAGATAACCTGCCATATAGGCCGAGCTGTAAGGAACCGCAGCACTTACATCATATGGTTCGATGGAATCCATAAGATCATCATCCATTTTGGAAGAAGCGTCAGCAGGCACATTTTCAAATGACATATCACCCTCACGGTAAACGTCATAATACTGCGTTTCCTTATAATTGTACTTTGCGTCGGAATGTCTGTGGATCTTCTGTCCTTCATAGCTTCCGCTGGCATGACAGTTAGCATCAAACAGCCAGAATGGTACATATACGCCCTTCAGCTCTTTGATATGATTTCCGGCCTTAAACGCTCCCGGGGCCAGCCTGATGCTGTTAACATGCTTCACCAGCTCTATCTTTGCAGCCTTCTTATCAAGCTTAAATGGAATCACCAGATCAGGTTTCAGAGAACCTTCGAATTTACTTGAAATAACTATAGGATTTTCGCAGTAGGGACATTTGGTGGAAGCCATGGTCTCGTCACCGACAACCTCTCCCCCACAGTTTTTACATTCATATACAAGCAGTCCTTCACCGTGGACATCCCACTCATCTGTTTTAGCCTGATACTGCTGCTGACCTGTTGCAGCAGCCGCCTGTTCAAACTCTGACACATCATATTCTGACTGACAGTCAACACACATGAGCTTTTGTTTTTCACTGCTAAACTCAAGAGCTCCGCCACAGTTCATACATTTATAATTTGTTATCTCCGCCATGATACTTCCTCCGTACACATTAATACAGTAGATTATACCAAATATACTATATGAATCGCAAATATATCCGAAATGTTAACAACATGTTAACAACCAAATCAGATTTTCGACTACAAACAGCATCGTTTGTGCAATATACACAAAAAAGTTTGTGAAGTATTTTGTATAAAACTACTAATTTTTCCCTTGAATATTATAAAAATATGATATATAATTCGAACAAATATGAACAGAGTATGAACAGGTTATAAATAAGTTGAAAACATAATATAAATATTCTGTAAACCAGATGTGGTCAAAAAGTGTCTTGTGTTATGTTTTGGAGGGATGAAAATGAAAGGTATTAATAAGAAACAGGCAAATAAAGGATTTTCAATGGTCGAGCTGGTCGTAATCATGGCAATAATCGCCACACTTGCTGCCGCTATAACTTTAGCTGTTCTCAGATATATTGAAGAAGCCAGGCAGGCAAAGGATGTATATCACGCAAGTATGATCAAGGATGCCATACAGGCATATGCATTCCCGGATAATTTCCAGGGGGAGGATGTTGCCTACGAAGATCCCGATACACACGAAACCGAACACTATAAAAGAGGATGGATATATGTAGACAAAGACGAAATCAGGTGTTCAGATCAGAGTACAGCTCTCGCTCTGATTGAGTCAGGACTGGTCAGCGTCAGCGATGCAACATACGAGCAACTTAGAGAAAACGAGGAAAGCAATACCAGATGGTTCCCAAGCGGTCCAGATGGCGATTATGTTTGCAAAACACATAAATACAGCACCTCATGTGAAGCTGCAACGTTAACAAATGACGGTATGGAAGTGTCAATATGTTCCGTTTGCGGAAAGATTGTAAATAAAAAAATCTATCTGCTTTCTTATTCTGCGGATGTGGCCGACGTAAACTGCGACGGACTTTCTACAATCACTCTGCGGGCTCCTATTCCTTATGAAACTGCTGCCCAGCCGAATGTAGAAACAACTGAA
>CACZLA010000002.1 GCA_902781895.1 uncultured Lachnospiraceae bacterium | reverse complement strand
TCTACTTTACAATGGCCCAGTCAGCAATTGCAAATGGCGGAAGCATTTCAGTTGTAGGTGATGATGACCAATCACTTTACCGTTTCAGGGGAGCAACAGTTGATCTTTTTACAAATTTCAAGTCAAGGGTTAGAGAAAAACTTGGAATTGACGTCAGGGAAATCAACTTAAGAACCAATTACCGATCCAGCAGAAATATTATCAATCACTGCAATCAGTTTGTTGAGCTTGATGGTGAATACCAGCATGCAAGAGTAGAGGACAAGCCCAAAATCATTGCACCTGACCTTGAAAAGTACAACATGCCAATTTTAGGACTGTTCAGAAACAATCTTCAAATGCTATCCAAAGACCTTGCAAAGCTTGTAAGCGATTTGATTAATAATGGTGAAACTATTTTAAAGGTCAATAGAGTCATTGATGATGAATACTTCAAAAGACTTGAAAGATGCAGAACTCCCGAAGAGTTAAAACAGCTGAAAAAAGACAGTGCAGAAAAGGCCAGAGACATTGATAACATAAGCATCAAATTGGATGAGGAAGAAGGATCAGCATCAGGCTCATGAAATCTGTCAGGCCGATCAGCAGATCTGTCATTTTCCCGAGATTCGTGCAATTTTCCTCTTTTGCAGCGGTAATGAGCTCTTCCGATGACAGCAGTTCATCGATTGTCACTGAAAAGAACTTTGATATTTCTTTCAACGAATCAATACTCGGATAGCCTTTTCCAGATTCCCATTTTGAGATTGCGGTTCTTGAAACAAACAGAGCCTCCGCCAGCTCTTCCTGCGTCATTGATCTGGATTTTCTTAATTCCTGTAGTTTTTCATTAAATTCCATCTTTGCTCCTGCCGACTTTCTTTGCTTTCTCAAAATTCAAGAACGGCTGACCGGTACAGCATATACAGCCCCGCACTTAAAAATACGGAGCCAATTATATCCGTCGCCCAGTGTACACCTGAAATCAGCCTTCCGATCACCATAAACACCGAAAAGGCGACTACAAACACAGCAGTCAATTTTCTGGTCAGAGTATTCTCTACTCTCCTGTATGCCTGAAACATCAAAGTCGGCATTACAGAAAGCACCAACAATGTCGTTGATGACGGATAGGATGTTTCCAGCCTTCCCTCTATCAGGACAGGCCTGTAATTGACCGGGATTATCTCAAAAATCAGGTAGCAGGCTATGACCAGCACATAATAGACACCCAATAACAGTATGTCCGAATCAACCTTTAGCAGGCTCCGCCTCTTTATCAGCTGCACCAGCCCCATCACTCCGAAACACAGACATATAAATATGGGAACAAGCCCCAGCCAGTCCGTGATCGTATAAAGCGTCATGTGCGCGCCGGTCACCTGATGGAACCATACATTAAAATCAGCAAATCCGATCTTCGTTCCATTCTGCCCCACAGCCTGCACATCAACACACTGGATCAAAACAGTCCACAAGACAAATGAAACGATCAATCCCACTCCTGTCAGAAGATTTCTTTTTTCCTTCATGTTCTCTTTGTCCTTTCATACGATATTGCCTGTCGGCAATTTGAAAGTATCAAAGACCCATGAAGAAGGAAAGCTACGTTCTGTCACATCCGTGATACGATTCGTGTCATGCCCATAAATAAAGGCTTTTCAATCCTTCTTCTTCACCGGAATCTCCGCCGAATACTTCGATATTATTGCTGATTTCAAGTGCGTCCTCGATAAACGCAAGACACCAGCCTGCATACTCTGTGCTGCCAAGTTTGCTTTCAGCAAAGCAAATCATATTCTCTATCAGTTTCTCCATTTGAAAATCTAAAGCCTCCACAAATGAGAATTTTGCTAATCTCAGTTACATTCATCCTGGTTCAATCCCCATAACCCGTACGGATCACGCTTTAACTCATTTTCATACAGCGAAACCACTGACCATATATCAAAAAACATCACCTTGCAATCACCGATAGCAGTTTCTCTGATGAGTCCTTTTTCATAAGCCATTTCCTGGATTTTATACCATGCTTTTACGGGTGGTTGGCCGGCTTCCACAAACCACTCATCAGGTGGATACTTTTGATTTATTTCCTCTGTCGGTTCAAACTTCTTACTAATATCTTCCGGTGTTATGCCTTCCACATAATGCATTGCAGTAAGCTTATATATATCAACTCCGAGCATAAGTGCCTTACCGCCATTATGGATTGGATAATCAAGACCGCCCGTTAATGCTTCTTTTCCGTGCCTGCCCCAGCCTGAAGTGCTTATAGTGTTTTGTCCGGTATAAGTATCCGGAAGTTTTCGGAAAGTGTCTGCAATAATCCCCATAGCTGTTCTGTCAGAATCGGGCGATAATACTTTTATTTTTACTGTGATTCCAAGTTCTTTATCCTCTTCAGAAAGTGGTAGCTCCGGGCTCAGTCTAAGCGCCGGCATGAAAATACTTCCTTCCTCCGTGACAATCTCTTTCAGCGTACTTATCACAGTTTCAGCTCCTCCTTCAAGTTCTCCAAAACTGCTAAGTGATGAGTGAACCTCTAATACCATACCCTTCTCGACCCCAAGTTCAATCAGCGCATTTTTAAACATTGTCTTTGTGACCATAATCAGCAGAACTCCTTTGCTATCCTTATAAAATACTGTTCCTGAACAAGAAACATCCGCATCTTGCGGATCATGGGATCCTTCATTGTAAAGACTATCCTTTCCATTGTCACCTTTATGAACTCTTCCGGGCTCTGCGGCATTTTCCCGATATTATTCTCAGATCCAAACATTTCTCCCTCCAATTTGCTAATATTCTACTTAAAACTTGAGCACCATATCCTTATATCTATTTTCTGCATCCTCAAACCCTACTTTTTTATATATAGGGTAACCATCTCCTGTTGCCTTTAGATCAATACGTCCCAAACCTGTCTTCTTCCCATATTCAATAAGATTCTCCATAAGCTTAGTGCAAAGCCCCTTGCCTCTGTATTCGTGCTCAGTATAAACACTCAGTACATCACCATATATTCCGTTCAGTAGGATTGAATTAGCCGGCATTTCAATAATATGCAGATATGCAACAGATACTATTATATCTGCATCTCTTGCAACAAATGCAATCAGCTCGCTTCCGAGCTTTCTTGCGAAATAGTCCGGCAGCTGCTTCTCCATTCCCGCCCTTTCTTCCTCGGAAACACTTCCAAAATCATCTACCATATATGCAATTCTAAGACGAATAAGTTCATCAATATCATCCTTTGTAGCTATATCATATTTTATATCCATATACTTGTTCTCTCCTATTCAAACTATGTCTATAAATCAAAAATACTCATCTGCGGATATTTATCCGGCAGTTCCATCATGTAGTTAAAACAATCCTGAGGTTTATACATCATTCCCTTTTCCATGCAGATTGTCCGAAGGAGATTAAGCAACTCCTTTCTTTTGGGACTCGGTAATTCATAAGCATTCCCGTATGTTTCAATATACCTCTTTTTCATACCGGGGAAATGTTTATCAAGTGCTGCATAATAATACTCCCTGTCGCCTTCACGAAGAGTCAGACCCATTCCGAAATCTATGATACCCTTCACGCCAACTCTGGCACACTCTCTTAGTATTGACTCAACATTTTCACGCGTATCATTTATGAAAGGCAGGATCGGTGTAATCCAGACAATCGTTGGGATTCCTCTCTCCTGCATCTTTTCAAGAACCTCTATCCGCCGCTTAGTATTACAAACATTAGGCTCCAGCTTTTTACACAGTTCATTGTCATAGGTAGTTAATGTCATCTGTACTACACATTTAGCTGCCTTGTTTATCTCATCCAGAAGATCAATATCACGAAGGATCCTATCTGATTTGGTCTGTATTGCCAGTCCATATTCATATTTTCGAATGACTTCTAGGCACCTTCTTGTCAGCTGAAGTTCTTCTTCACAGTGCATGTATGGATCAGACATAGCACCTGTTCCTATCATGCACTTCTTCCTTTTAGATCTAAGTGTTTTCTCAAGAAGCTCAGGTGCATTCTGTTTTACTTCTATATCTTCAAATGGATGTGTAAATTGATAGCACCTGCTTCTGCTGTCGCAGTATATGCACCCATGGGAGCAGCCCCGGTATATATTCATTCCGGTCATTCCATTATTACTAGTTAATATCCCCTTCGCCTCAACAAAATGCATATCACTTCACCTTTTATCCATCAAAATCTTCTTAGCCTTATTGCACCATCTGAGATACGCCTCATAGGTCTCAATTCCAAAAGTAACAGTCAGGTAATAGTGTATATGATCCTCCTGATCCAGGATCTTCTCCAGATTTTCCTTATAAAACTTTAAGACTTTCAGGTCACCTCTTACCTGATTTTCAAATATCTCTATATTATGTACCGTCACACTTCTGTCTTCGATGCCACCGAAATACATCTTGAGAAGAGTTTCATATTTAAGATCATTAGTTGCCTTCTCATCCTTCAGCCAGGTCTTAAGCGTATCCTTGCCCTTCTTTGTTATCTGATAAACTATCTTCTCACGTCCACTCGTGCTATCTGCTTTTTTACGCTTTACAAGCCCCTGTTTCTCCATATCACTGAGCGCAGGATATATACTTCCGAAGCTTCCCTTCCAGAAAAAGCTTATTGCTCCATCTATCTGTTTTTTTATATCATATCCAGTCAGATCTTTATGTGCGAGAAGCCCAAGGATTACCACATCTATCTTTCTGTCTTTAGCCATCTTATCAACCACCTCAGATATATCATTTTGATATATTATGCGCTATAGAAGCTCATTTGTCAACTCTCTCCTTGATTATGGTCCCAATCAAAAAAACTTGTTTGTTCAAGTTGGACAAACAAGTTTTTTTGATTTCTTTATTCATCTTTCCCAAACAGCATATCCGCCGCCTTTTCAAGCGCTTTTCGTTCTTCTGAATCGAGTACAATCTACGGAGAGTAGAGATTATCCAATGCATTATGGTTCTTATAATCATTCCCGGACTTAACTTCAATCAAGTCCACTCCTGAGTTATTTTTTTTCCGAGGTTTTCAAGTAGGTTTTGCAACATTTTTCCAAAACTAACAATCAGAATACTCTGCCTCATAAACCAGCTCACCCAGAACTCTTATCAGTTGATCTGTATCAACAGGCTTACTCAGATGCGCATTCATACCTGCCTGCAAAGATCTCAGAACGTCTTCATCAAATGTATTTGCAGTGAGTGCTATAATTGGAATCTTCTTTGCGTCCTCCCTTTCCATAGCACGGATTATCTCTGCCGCCTCAAGACCATCCATCTCAGGCATACGGACATCCATCAATATAGCCGCATATACACCGGCCGTACTCTTCTCGAACAGTTCAACTGCCTCTTTTCCGTTGGAAGCATGATCGACCTTGATATTCTCTATCTCAAGTGTGTCTATCATTATCTCCGCATTGATCTCAACATCCTCTGCCAGAATTATACGGCGACCTGCCAGCTTCGCACGCTTCTTTTCCTTGAAAATATTTATCTTGTTACGACGGGCAATCTGCTGAAGATTCTCCAAAACACTTGAAGCAAAAAGCGGTTTCAAAAGGAAATTATCTACTCCGACACTCTCTGCATCCTCTCTGATATTGTCCCAGTTATTTGCCGTAAGCACAACAACCGTACTCTCATCTTCATACAGCTTGTTGATTTCAGCAGATGTTTCCTGTCCGCTCATTCCCGGCATTATCCAGTCCATGAGAACTATATTATACGGCGTATGCTTAGCGTGCTGAATCTCCATCTTTCTTAGAGCTTCCTGTCCGCTTGTACAGGTATCTGCCTCAATTCCAACCTCTTCCAGCACTATTCTTGCATGCTCCACCTCGATGGGGTTATCATCCACAACCAGAATACGCACAGCCTCCGGATTTATCTCTCCGGATAGATATCGACTGCTTAAGGTTTCCTCTATACCCTGAGGATTAACCGTGGAGCCGGTTTGAGTAAGTATATCATTTATTAATCCCAGAAGATTCTGGGCACTGTCGCCTATCTTCTCCAGATAATCACGTGTTCCGGTCTCCAGATTCTCATTCTTAAGAGCAAGAGTATGAAGTCCTATTATTGCGTTGATCGGAGTTCGGATCTCGTGGCTCATTCCCGAAAGGAAGCTTGTCTTTTCTTTATTTGCCTGCTCTGCTGATTTAAGGGCATCTGCCAGGGCAATACTCTTTGCCACAGTCTCGCGCATCTCGGCATCAACATTTGTAAAGCACAGTATTATATAAGGCTCGTCCTTATCGATCATACGGGATATCTTCATATTGACATAAACCGGTCCATCACTGCCGTTTTGACGGTATGTCATGATAAATGTATCCTTCCGCCCAAGTGCCTTCATAAGAGTTTTACGGTTCATAGCCTGCAAAAATGACTCCTTGTCATCAGGATATACATTTTCTGCAAGCTCCGCTTTACAGTCACTAAAGAAGTGCCAGCCCCGGCGTATCTCGGAAAGTGTTCCGCTCTCCTCTCCCATTCCATATTCGATAAACTCTTCTGTATCCGTATTGACATAGTACATATCTATATAATCTCGCGCCAGCGTCTGGGCGATATGCGTATACATCAGTCCCGAGCTGACAGCACTCTCATAGGCTTCCTTCGTCATAGCCTGCTCATGCTGAATACGTACCATATCAGTAACATCCTGACACATACCAAGTACACAGAGGCGTCCCATGATATCTTTGTACTTGATCTTCGTAGTCTGCAGCTGTCTTTGGTTTCCTTCGGCATCCGTAACATCTTCATAGAATACATATGCCTTACTAAGCGAAAGTGCAATCCTGTCATCCTCAGCAAAATGTGCTGCCGTCTCAGCATCAAAGATCTGTACGTCCGTAAATCCAACTACTCCATCCGGACTATCCTTATGCGCATACTCTGCAAATGCCTGATTACAAGCCAGATAAACTCCGGTTTTTGCATCCTTCGTAAATGTCATTCCAGGCATGTTATCCAAAAGTGATTTAAATCTATCCTTAATCTCAGTAATCTTTTTTGCTTCTTCCTTCTCACGCTTATGCTCCTCTTTCTCATCACTTGCAACGAAAGAGTGCAGCAGACAGGTTCCGAGCATATAGCCTATGGAGTAAAGTGGCAGATACGGGAACCATAGCTGAACAAAAAGGCACGCAGCCATAATGATTCCAAACGACGCCAGTATCTTATATCGTGTACGTTTTCCGACCGACTTATCCACACGGAACATCGAGGAAAGAGCATACACGGAAATAGTAAGAAGCATCAGAATCTGGCAGACCAGCATCACATCACGAACCGGAAGCTCACGGTATACACAATTCTCATCAACAGTAAAATATACCGGAACGAAGATGTTAATAACAACGAGTATAGTAATCGCACAGGCGATAAATCGACCGGCATAGATCAGAAATCGCCCAAAGGTAGTCTTCTCATCCAGATAAGCAACTGTATATTCCGCCCAAAAGGATATACCCAGTGCCATAGCTACAAAGTATATAGTTGTATCAGAAAATAGTGCTGCTGACAGCTTCTGGCTCTCAAGGATTCCCCAGAAAACATCTGTGATGTAATAGATCAGAACAACAAACAGAAATCTCCTGTACACATTCCATGCAGGCTTGTCAAAAGACACATTGAAGCCTCTTAACATATCCCAATTCACTATGAAGAGTATCAGAATGGCCAGCACACCGATTGTAGAATAATACATAGGCTATTTATCCTTCTTGTTTTTTTCTCGCTTTGAGGTCACTCTTGTTATCATACATTCTCTGGTCCGCACGCTCATATACCGGAGCAACCTTCGAATCCTGCTCATATTTTGCCATACCGAGCGCGATAACTATTCCACCATTTTCTATTGCATCTATATTGTGTTCATTCATCTGCTCTACCAGTTCCTCAATGCGGGCATAATCGTCACCCTGCGAAAGAACAGCAAACTCATCACCGCCCACGCGGAAAACAGGACTTCGTTTAAATGTAGTACATATGATCTTGCAGGCATCACGCAGGTATTGATCTCCTGCCTTGTGGCCTTCATTATCATTGACCTTTTTCAGGTCATTTACATCAAGTATTGTTATGGCAAAGTCAGGGGCACGGTTTATCTCAATCTGAGCATTGAGTCTCTCTTCGTATACTCGATAAGCATTACGATTCTTTACTCCCGTAAGCGCATCAATATTTGCTTCTATTCTCGCCTGAGCAAGACGTCGGCTATATTCCTCTTCCTGACGAACCTGTGAATCGATATCATTAACACCTACTACCAGACGGCGACCTTCTTTTTCATCTACCATGGCAGCTTTTAGCTGAACATAGCGTGGCTCCCCATCCGTCATTAAACGATAGCTGAGAGTGAATATGCCACTCTGTTCAACCTCAGCCAGAACATTTTCCCTGGTGAGCATTGAAAGGAATCGGCTCTGATCCTCCTGATATACCATTGTAAGGGCCTGTACTCTGTAATCAGCAAAGAAGTCCTCTCCCTCTTCAGGAAGGTCAAATGTATTGAAGCCGGCTGTTGCACTAAACTCGCGATATTGACCCGTCTCCGGAATAACGACATAGACGCAGAAGAAATCACCGGCAAGTGCACTGATCCTGTTGTATGCAACCTGTTCCTCCAGAGCCTTCTGTGCTGCATTATGCTCCTTCATCTGCTCATCAACATCCGTTATACCCAGGATGATATATCGGTCATCATGCATCCTTGTTATATTCATGCTTGCATAAGTCGGGCCATTTTTACCTATAACACGGTAAGACATCATAAATGTGCCGTTCTGATCCAATTCTGATACGAGAGTCTTTCTATCCATTGCCGCCTTTACCATATCTCGATCTTCAGGATAGATATGATCCTCTATTTCATCCAGACATAGTTCAAAGAAATGCCAGCCACGACGCGCCTCAACAAGACTTCCACTCTCGGCATCTGTACGAAACTCCACAAATTCTTCTGTATTAAGGTCTATATAATACAGATCAATATATCCCTGAGCCAGGGTCTGTGCTATATGAGTAAAAATAACACCAGAGCTTCGAGCTTTTTCATAAGACTGCTTTGTTCTTGCATCATCTCTGAATATACGGAATGAGTCTGTGACATCCTGGTACATACCCAGAACACAGAGACGACCATTGTTATCAGTATATTTCTGCTTTGTCGTTTTTATCTGTTTCTGAATGCCATCCTTATCCGCCATATCCTCAAAGAAGATATATGGCTCATCCATAGAAATCGCAATCTTATCATCCTCGACGAAACGTTTTGCCGTTTCAGCATCAAATAGTTCCTCAGGTGTATGTCCCACCACCTCTGATGGATCCTTCTTATGCGCAAACTCCGCAAAGGCCTGATTACAAGCGAGATACTGTCCTGTCTCAGCGTCCTTGGTGAAATTCATACCCGGCATGTTATCGAGAAGCGCTGTAATCGTCTGTTTAAGATCTGCAATCTCTGCAACCTCAGCCAAAAGCCTTCTCTGTCTTGCGGCAGTTCTCTCCGCTCTCATCTTCTGTGAAAGCAGGAATACAACTATAGCAAAAACCACAATAATGATTGCTAAAACTATCGGCCAGTTATCATCCAGAAACTGTTTAAAGGAAACCTTATTATCACTCTTCATATAGGAGGCAAGCGCAGAATCCATATCTGCACTTTTAGTTGTTATTACCGTTTTATTAAGAATGAAATATACTTCTGTATCCCACTTATTAACTGCAAAGGAAAATGGCATCGATTCTCCTGTCGGAACAGAATAAAGCTTGTACTTCTTTAGGGTTTCCTCTGCAAAAGGAATCCTGTAATTACTTACAAGAACACAGTCAGCTTTTCCATCAGACACCGCTTTGTAACATGCTTCCAGTCCCTTATAAGGTTTCCTCTGAGTTTTCGGGTACTCGTCCATTATAAAAGTTTCTATGTTCATCATACCTTCATTGGTAGCAAAGGTAATCTCACTGTCCTTTGACAGAGTTCTGCTATCCGACGTCCGAATTATTGCATTCATTTCCGTCTTCATAGCTGCGTCAGTAAGTCTTATACCTTTTTGATCAGCATCATATGTATTTAAATAAACAGGAAAAATCGCATCTACCTCTCCTGCATTCAGCGCATCCAATGCCTCCTGGGTCGATCCATACGGAATAGTTTCAAAGCTGATACCCGCATTACTGAGGTTGTTCTCTGCATGAGCGAGATAATCCTTCAGAGCTCCCGTCAGTTCACCTGTCTTGTCATCCTTATCACAGAATGGCAGGTAATTATCTCTGTATCCGATACGAATAGCACCGTGTTCCTTGATCCAATCCTCCAGCGCAGGCGTCAGAAGTGCATTTGTTCTTTCACTATACAAACGGTCTTCAGATATTTTCTGATTAAAGAACGGATCCTCATCCTGTATTTCAGCAAGAGCCATGTTCAGATCAGCCAAAAGATCCGGTCGATCCTTATTAACTGCATAGTAATAGTCCGATCCACCGATCCTGTATATCGGAACCACCTTTTCCTCAGAATCAAAAGAAAAGATAGCAGCATATCCGTCTATTTCTCCACGGGCAACCATATTCATGGACTCATCTTCTTCAACAACCAGCGGAACTATATCCAGCTTAATACCGTTCTTCTCTGTCCACTCCTCCAGAAATGTTGCCTGAATACTTCCTTTATTAACACCAATACGTTTTCCGTTTAGTGATTGCAGATTATCTGCAGTTATTTCTCTGTTGTCCATTCCAACATAGATATAATACGACTCTGTACCCATCGGAAGATCAGGGTACAACAAAAACTCTTCTCTCTCCTTTTTATAAGAAACGTCACTAAGAAGATCTATTTCACCATTCTTAAGTTTTTCAAAAAGGTTTGGCCAGCTGTCCTCCACATACTCGAATTCCCAGCCGGTATATGCAGATATTTTCTGCTGATATTCGTAGTCGATACCACATCTTCTTCCAAAGCTGTCATAATAACAGAAGGATGAATCATACCAGCCAACCCGCACCTTCTTATGATCCTTTTCCTCTGCTTTAGCAGGGAGCACAGCAAAAGAATTAAGTGCCATAATTATAAGCATCAGGGATACTATTATCCGGTTTGTTATTTTATGTTTTTGCACTCTAGTCCACCTCCTCTGATGATTGCTCCATAATCAGGCGAGCCATAGTCTCATATAGTTTATCCGGTTCAACCGGTTTTGATAAATGTGCATCCATCCCGGCCTCAAACGACCGCTCCACATCCTCATCAAACACATTTGCTGTCATTGCTATGATCGGTATCGTCTTAGCGTCCGGACGATCCAGGGCTCGTATTGCACGAGTCGCTTCAAGACCATCCATCACCGGCATTCGTACATCCATCAGTATCGCACTGTAGAATCCCGGTTCACTCTTCGAGAACATCATCTCTGCATCCTCGCCATTTTTAGCCCAGGCGCAGTGTATATCCTCCAGCTCCAGAAGATCGGCAAGTATCTCTGCATTCTGATCCACATCCTCTGCCATAAGAACTCTCTTTCCTGAGAGAGTCTGCGATATTTCTTCTTCACTTAGAGCCTCCTCTGCATGTGCAGGTGTCTCATCAGTTATATTATCAATATCCTCACTTAGTTCTGCTTCCTTCTTTATCTCCAGAGGAACAATTACCGTAAATGCGGAACCGGCTCCCTTCTCGCTCTCTACAAGGATTTCACCATCCATCATATCCACAAGATTTTTTGTAATAGCCATTCCCAGACCACTTCCGCCGTATTGATTCGTATTGCTGACATCCTCCTGTGAGAAGGTTTCAAATATCTTCGGAATATATTCAGGATCCATACCGATTCCCGTATCCTGTACGATAAATCTCATCCTGCATATTCCATCTTCTTCACTTAGCTGTTCCACTGTAAATGTCACATCTCCGGGAGACTCTGTAAACTTCACAGAGTTTCCGAGAATATTTATCATTATTTGCTTCAGCTTCAGATCATCTCCTACGTAATAATCCTTTACCTCTCCTACAACATCGCATTTATAGTGCAGCTTCTTGTCCTGACACTGACCGCTTATAATGACATTTATCTGATCCAGAAATTCCTTGAAAGAAAACTCTTCGTTTTTCAGAGCCACTCTTCCGGATTCAATTCGACTCATATCCAGTATATCATTGATAAGTCCCAGCAGATGATCTGCACTGGCTCCTATTTTTTCCAGATTATCTCTGGTCCCCGGTGTCAGTTCCGGATCCCGAAGCGCGATGCTTTGAAGACCGATTATGGCATTCATCGGAGTTCTGATCTCGTGACTCATATTGGAAAGAAAGCTGGATTTTGCCCGGCTTGTTTCCTCGGCGCGAGCCTTTTCAATCTCAATTTTTCTTTCTCTGATCTGCATAACTCTATATATATTCAAAAGAATAATAAGCGATAAAACTATAAGTCCCATCTGGATCAAGCTGACAGTATGCATAGATCGATGGATCTTGTCAAAATCGTTTTGATACTTTTCCAACACCTTGTTAATAGTCTGGTGCATCCACACAGTTGAAGTAAATATGATCAGTCCCAACAGTACCACCCATGCCACGACGGACTTTCCCAGACGTCTCTCATGATCCTTGTGAAGATATACTCGAAAATACAAAAGTCCGCATATGCTCCATATCGAAAGAATCAGATAAGACTGCGTTGAAAGCGTACTGATTGAGATGATATTCGGGATAAGAAATTCCACAGCAAAAAGCACCGAAACTATAAGTCCGAGCAGCCCGAATATTTCATACTTTTTATTATTTTCGCTTCGCGCAGTTCTCAACGCAGACGCTGATGCAAGCGCGTAAGCTATAGTCGCACCTACTGTTGTAACATCCACTATCCAACTGATAGCAGTACGTCCCAAAAACGGAAAGACTGCAGATATTGCAAGTATACACAGGATTGCATTTCGCGGAACGAAGCCCCTTTTCTTTCCCAGCCACTCCGGAAAAAGCTCGTCTTCTGAAAGAGACGCAATAAGTCGGCTGAGGGCGATGTAATTACCGATCAGTCCGGTAAATATTCCTCCCAATGCTGCAACACCCAGAAGCAGACTTCCGGTATCACCCAATAGTGCATCAGCCGCATGGAATGTCGGCTGAGAAGCAACACCCGAGTATTCCCCCAGATTTGATATATAGTCTGTCCATGAGCTGCAGCCCTCCGGCAGAGCCTTCACAGCTAGCAACGATAGAAGCACATATGCGATAGTTGCTGTTATTACTGCAACCGCAAGGATTCGGAAAGATTTCTTTAACGAGAACCTTGCTTCTGCAGCTGAATGAGATATCGATTCGAATCCGACAAATGCCCATGGTGCAAGAGCGAAAATAGTAAACACTCCACTCACAGCTCCTTTTCCCGGGGCATAGGCCGGTGTATATCCATTTACTGTAGACTTTCCAGAAGCAGCAACAAAACAAATTACCACTCCCATAAATAGCAGAACCGCCATAACTATCTGCGTCCATGCAGCCGGTCTTCTGAACAGGCAGACTAACGCAGCAAGAACCAAAGCACCAATGGCAAGCAGAAACTCTCCGAGATATATAGGATAACCGGCTATCTCGTACAGATAACCAAACCGGAAGGTTTCACCCAGAAGAGTTCTTGCTATAAGCGGAAGAGCGGTCGCATTTGCCCATATGATTGCTATATATGTGAGTATGAGGAACCACGCACTGAGGAATCCATGATCATAGCCGAAAGCCTTCTTAGTATAGGTATAGGCTCCACCACCATCAGGATAACGATTCATAAGATAATGATAATTTACGGCGAGAAGAAGCATTACCAACCCGCCAAGACTTAGACCGATCGCAGTACCTACCGGTCCTGCGATTGGGAGAAATGTAGTTCCCGGCATAACAAAAGATCCCCAGCCCACGCTGCATCCGAATGCAAGTGCCCAGGCACCGAAAACTCCCAGATATTTCCTCTGATCATTCACATGATTGCACATATTGCTTTATACCCTCTACCGTCTGAATATGCAACTCCCGAATATTTTCTATTCTCTCTTTAACCTCATCATCAGAAAGCTGTCTCTCCGTTCCCGGACGAAACTCTTCGGTAATCTCCGAAGCCCCATTCGAAAGCTTAACCAGTCCCAGATTTGCACATACACCCTTCATGGCATGAGACGCCTCAAAAAGAGCCGTCGGATCCATACTTTTGCCGGCCGCAAGCAGTCTGTCCATAATTCCATTCGACGTAAACCTTCTTATATGTTTATCCACCAGCTTATCCATCCTAAGTACACGGATAGCCTGGTCATAGTCCCCATCAATAATATTGTATAATTCCTGAATTGTCATAATACTCCCCCTTTTTTAAGCTACTATGCCAAAACTGCATAAACATAATACTACTATACCACATTCGGCCTTTTATGAACAGAACACACAAAAAAACTCCCTATACAAAGATAGGAAGTTTTATTAAAATATCTGCTTTGAAATCACGGCGATAATAAACTTCTTTATAATCCAACGAGCATATCATATGTCACCCCATATTTTTCGGCAATATCCTTTGCATATGACGAGCCCTCCGGCTTCGCCAGAGCAACCTTAAAGGACCTCTTTCCCTCATCGGTTCTCATGACCAGAGATGCCGCTCCTGCACCGTTTCCCTCAAGGGATAGTTCTTCAGCAACTTCACCAAGCTTATGCATATGGGTATTGTAAACAGTCCTAACACCCTTGGAAAGAAGTGCTTTAACGGAGTCTTTTGCGATATAATAGCCCTCCTCAAAGGATGTAGTAGAGAAGGTTTCATTAAGAAGCATAAGACTTCTGTCTGTGGCCTGAGAAAACATTTCCCTGAAGCGTACGCACTCCTCTCCCAGTCTTCCCAGATCCATTGTCTTATCCTCGTCTGCCGGAAAATGGGTATAGATACAGTCACATGGAACATATCGAAAGCTCTCTCCAGGAACAAAAAGACCACCCTGTGCCAGAACAAAGAGCTGACCCACAGCCTGCGTAATGGTTGTCTTTCCCCCGCGATTAGCCCCGGTAAGAATATAGACGCAGTGCTTTTCATCAAAGAAAAGATCATTGGTCACGATTTCGTCGATATTTTCCATCATCACTCCCAGCTTCAGGTTATAGAAGCCTCTGGCATCCATGGAAATATCGCCCCCGATCTGTGGCTGTGCCTCACAAAAAATACAGCCTTTATCCATAAGACTGCTGATAAACTCAGCGCATCTTATATAGTATATAAATTCCGGAACCAGATCGGATATGTTCACTATGGCAACATTTGCATACCTGGTAAGTGTATCTCTCAGCTTCTTCACCAGCGTACCAAGCATTTTGTTCACCACGTTATCCAGATAAAATGTAGCATTCGAAGTCGCACCATCTGCCGCAGCATTTACGACTGTAGAGGAAGATCCTGTGTCAGAGGATATAGATGAGATTGCATTCAGAAAGCTTCCGTTTTTGATCATAGAATCGATAGCGCTGTTTTTCTCTTCCTTCTCTATAACCTGATAGTGCATATCCCCATCCCAGTCAGCAGCTTCATTTATTCTGTCCTTTGACGCTATCGCATCAGCAAAATTACTGACTATGCCGGATTTCTTAAAGGACTTTTTATTTACAGAAACCAGACCTATACTGACCGCTTCAAATCGCTCATTAACATTTATTCCCAGGGTGACGCTCTTAACGTCAGATGCGTTCATTTTAAGTTCGGTAATATCCTTCTTCATAGCCTCAAAGCAGGCATCCTCATAAAGCCCGGAAATGTAATCTCTCAGGGAGAGGAGTCCCTCAGACTCAATCCTCTCGTCAGAGAGACAGTTCCTCATGGTTTCCACGATCTTAATATAGCTGTCCAGCTCGTCAAGACGGTGAAAAAGATGCCACAGCCCCTGCTCCTCATCGGAGGTTTTATGTATGGTCGAAAAATCCCTCATGAACTGTATCTTATCAAACAGCTCCACCATGGTCTTTCTCAGTTCCGGCAGTCGGAGTATATCTCTGAAAATCTGCTGACGATATAGAGCAACCGACGGATCAGACGAAATCTTTGAGAGTACATTTATAATCATTCGACGTTCCTTGGCATCACCTGATATTTTCTCACAAAATACATCAAGCCCAAGATCATGCATCACATGATCCGGAAGCATGCGGTATTCGCTTTCAGTATCGGACGGATGCATCAGACTAAATCCATGGCTTTTATCCACTCTTACACCTCCTCCGTCTTTTTCAGAGGAATACATATGTAGCTGATCGTATCGGCAGGATTTTCGGCAGGCGGCATATAGGCCTCCAGGGAATAATTTCCGGCTAAGGTATAGCCCTGCAAAGAGGGAAGCCACTGGGACCAGATCTCCGTGTTGACCTTCTGCATACTTTCAGGCAAAGGACCTTTACACTTAAACAGTGCCCAAAGTCCGCCGGGAATCTGATAGGTGCTGCACTCCTGCGGATATTCTTCCCAAGGTATATAGAGATCGGCAATCCAGTAGTCAAAGTTTTTTCCGTCCATGTCAGAGCATACGCCGAATATTCCTTTCAGCCCCTTCATGTCCTTCGTCCACTCATCCCAGAACTTCGGAATCTCCTGATAACTGGTCTCACAGTTAAATCGCCTTTTGATGCCCACAACTGTAAATGGTGCCTTTTCAACAATTTGATAATCTAACATATTTCCGCCCTCCAATGATATTTTGATATGCAGCGGAGCAAATGATCGTAGTTCTGCCCCCGACTCCCTTGCCTGTGTCGGAGTGATTCCATGAAAACGCTGAAAAGCTTTCGCAAAACTGTCGGGTGATTCATATCCATACTTCATGGCGATGTCGATCACCCTAAGATCGGAGCAGGCCAGTTCCTGTGCAGCTGCCGTCATACGACGCGAGCGAATATATTCACCGACGGTCATTCCGCAAAGAGCACCGAATATACGCTGATAATAGAAGGTTGAAAGTGCTGCCTTCCTCGCTATATCATCTATGTCCAGCTCCTCCGTAAGGTTTTGCTCAATATAATCAATGGATGCCTGAAAACCTTCTATCCATCCATTCAAAACGATCACCTCATTTCGCTGTAAAATCAATGTATCATATCAAAGAACTGCCATCCCGACTTTTTCTGCTCTCTTTGTCCGGTAGACCTCAGATTCCTAATGTCTATCAGACATGAATGATCAGAGGTGCAACATAACCCAGCACCGCTACTCCGGTTGGTCCCGATCCCAAACTGATTTTGTGATTTTATTACGATAATATATTTCGACATAATGATACCATCAAATAATACATCTGTCACTTATACTATCAGACTCTTTTTTCTTGAACATACCTCTCTAATTGTTTAAAATAGGCGTATGGACAAAAAACAAAATATTTACAACTCGAAAATACTGTTTCAAATCGGTCTTGCAATAACTCTTGTTTTTCTTGTAGGGCTTCTTTTGTGTGTTCATTATGTTATAAGCAATATGGAATATCTGATTCTTTCCAGCAAAAAAGAGCCCATCAAAAATGATTATAGAGAGATCGAACATTAT
This sequence comes from uncultured Lachnospiraceae bacterium, assembly GCA_902781895.1. Classification (GTDB taxonomy): domain Bacteria; phylum Bacillota; class Clostridia; order Lachnospirales; family Lachnospiraceae; genus Eubacterium_Q. The sequence continues at coordinate 73,796 of CACZLA010000002.1, read as the reverse complement.
CTTTCCGATATTTATAAATATCCTGAAATAACTGAATACTGGTTGGAGCATCCTGAAGAAACACAAAAGCCCCTTACTGAAAAAGAAAAGTTGAGTGTTCCTGAAATTAATGAAAAAACCCTTCACAATGAAGAAGATCTGAACCTTCTGGCGAGATATTACTACGAATATGATCATGACACATTTTCATTATTTCTGGAGGATCCCTACTATGACTATTTCTTCTGTATAAAGATAGATGATGAAGGTATGGGCTGCGTTCTTCTTTCCTATTCCAGAGATACTGACGAAGTCTGGGCTCTCGGAGAGGTATTTGACGGAGATTTTCTGAAACGGGAACCCGTAATCAAATTATTTACAGGAGACTATGATACCTTCACCTATGAAGTAACCGGAAATCTTTTAACCCCTATGGCTTATTCCTATAAACCGGTATTTGATGACAATGGAAATATCAACTGCTTTTTAGTGTTCCATTATAATATGGATGATATTATATCCTTTGTCATTCAGTCAGCATTTGAGATCGGCATTATATCGATTGTAGTTATTCTGGTATTACTGGATATCATTGTTCTGGTTTATCTTCATGTAACAACTACAAAACAGCTGGGAATTATTGAGAAAGCATTTCAGTCATATATGGATAACAAAGACAGTACTGAGGTTGTCGAATCCATGGACAACATTAAGTCTAAAAATGAGCTTGGACTTTTGGCTGATGATGTAAGTGTCCTTGCTGTGGAGCTTGACAATTATACAAATGACAACATTAGACTTGCAGCAGAAAAAGAAAGAGTAAAATCCTCACTGGAACTGGCCGCTAAGATTCAGGATGATTATCTTATCAAGACATTTCCGGAGAGAGATGATCTGATGCTTTTTGCATCTATGACTCCCGCAAGAGAGGTGGGGGGAGATTTTTATGACTTCTTCTTCCCTGATGATCACCATCTGGTTCTGACGATTGCTGATGTTTCAGGCAAGGGTATTCCGGCATCCCTCGTTATGATGTCTGCCATGACCTCAATAAGGAACTATTCAAAACTCTTAAATGATCCATCGGAAATACTTGAACATGTTAATAATGATCTATGCCGGAAGAATTCGATGAATATGTTTGTCACTGCATGGCTGGGAATTCTGGACATTGATACCGGAAAACTGATCACCTCAAATGCCGGACATGAGTTTCCTGCAATAAATGAAGACGGAAGCTATAAGCTTTTTAAAGATAAACACGGCTTTGTTCTGGGTGGTATGAATGGTATGAAATATAAAAACGAAGAACTGTATCTTAAGCCCGGAAACAGTATCTTTGTATATACCGATGGCGTTCCCGAAGCAACCGATGCTGATAATCAGTTATACGGAACTGACAGAATGCTGGAAACACTGAACAGCCTGCCGGAGGGAAATCCTAAAGATATGCTGAAAACAGTAAAAGATGATGTCAATTTGTTTGTAGGAGAAGCTCCTCAGTTCGATGATCTTACTATGCTGTGCCTTAAATATTTAGGGAATAACAAATAATCCCTATTTGGAGAAATAATATGAAGAAACATGAAAAGAAGAAATTAGATAAGAAGAAAAACCAAAAACTGGTTGTTCAGACAGGTATGTTTATTACACTTATACTGTCTATTCTTGCGCTTATTCTTATTTTCATTATAAACGGATTAACCTTTTTTCTTAAGAATCAAAGCATTAAGGATAATATGTATGTAAATCTTATGGATGTTGAAGATAGTATTGAAAAATACACTCCGGATTATATAAGGCAGTATATTTTTGAAAATCCTGAAGCTCTGTTAAAGGGTAAAGATTATACGAGCAAAACAACAGATACATACGAAACTGATCCGGAAACATTCGACAGAATGCTTGGTCAACATATAACTTCCGAATATTTCAATGGCCTCAGTGAAGAAAAAAAAGAATTTGTTGCTTTCAATCTATTCAACTTTTTATTTCATGACCTTCTTTTTGATTATAATAAACACAATTTTAAAGAATTGATCATTGTTGATGTTACTAAAGAGAACCACGGTAATACTTTAATAAGACTGGGTAAATCTTCTACATCTGATGATTTTAAAGAGCTTTACGATTATGATGATATAATAATAGATTCTCATGTAGGTACCAAATCTGATTATGTTTTAAATGATCATCCTGCTGCTGAAGAATATCTCAACGGAAGCACCAATCCTTACGAAACTGAAAAATTAAAAATTAACGGGGAAAAAATAACAAACATCGTTGCCCCAATATATGAAAATAATGAGTTAACCTATATAATTTCCATATCATTTAAAACAGAGAAGCTTACAAATTCCGATACCGTTAGAATTTTAGCCAGGATAGTCACCCGAATCCTGATAGGTATTTTTATTACATCAATTTTGATATCTATATTTTTATTCTCAATCATCATTAAACCTCTGACTAAAATTAAAACCTCCATCATGGAATATATAAATGAAAAAGACAGCTCAAAGGTTGATAAAGAAATGTCATCGATAAAATCCCGAAATGAAATGGGACTTATTGCGAATAACTTCCGAAAACTTACTGCAGAAATAGATCATTATAATGAAGAGAACATAGCTCTTGTTCAAGAGAGGGAAAAGATAGCTGCAGATCTGAGTATTGCAGCAAAAATACAGGATGATATGCTTATCAAAGAATTCCCGGATGACAAAGCTTTCAAACTTTTCGCATCTATGACTCCTGCAAGGGAAGTAGGGGGAGATTTCTATGATTTCTTTATGGTAGATGATGATCATCTCGTACTTATTATTGCGGATGTTGCAGGAAAGGGAGTTCCCGCATCTCTCGTTATGATGTCCACCATTACTTCCATAAGAAGCTACGCTTCTCTTATTGATACGCCGTCTGAGATTCTTAAAAACATAAATGAAGAGAATTGCAGCAGAAACAATATTGATATGTTTGTTACCGTATGGCTGGGAATCCTTGATCTGAATACCGGAATCCTTACAACTTCAAATGCAGGACATGAATATCCTGCTATTAACATTAACGGCAGCTTCGAGCTTTTCAAAGATAAGCACGGTTTTGTTATCGGCGGAATGCCGGGTATGAAGTATAAAGATGAAAAGATCCAGTTAAAGAGTGGTGACAGTATTTTTGTATATACCGACGGTGTTCCCGAGGCTACAAATTCCGAAGAGAAGTTGTTCGGAATTAACAGGATGCTTGAGGAACTCAACAAATCCCCTGACTCACAGCCTGAGGATTTAATTAATAATGTAAAAGCATCCGTTGATAAATTCGTAGGTGAAGCAGATCAGTTCGATGACCTGACAATGCTAGCCGTGAAATATTATGGATAACCTGTCCGGTCTTATATCTATTCAGCCATGGCTTTATCAATAGCCTTTGCCAGCTGATCGGCGCAGGAGGTTCCACGACCGCCACAATCATTACCGCGCAGGAGATCTGCTATCTCCTGTGCGTTTTTTCCTTCTACAAGAAGCCCTATGGCCTTAAGATTTCCGTTACATCCTCCGATAAACTTTACATTATGAATACAGCCCTCCGAATCCATGTCAAAATCTATCTGTCTCGAGCATACTCCTGCCGTAGTGTAGGTCTCATGCTTCACATCATTTTCAACCATAACCTCGGGAACTGCCAGTCCCTCCGTATTAATTGATATATGTACATTCTTATTATCCATTTCCTTCCTCCTGTTAATAACCATTTTCCTGTTAATAATATTCACTAAATAAAGTTTATAAACATAGTAATTACAAGACTGTTTATAAAATCTGCAAACATACTTCCTATTATCGGAACAAGTATATATGCTTTTATAGACGGCTGATATTTATCCGTCACCGCCTGCATATTTGCCATGGCATTGGGTGTTGCTCCCATTCCGAAGCCACACACGCCCGCAGATAACACCGCAGCATCATAGTCCCTTCCCATCAGATTAAATACTATGAAATATGAGAAGATAAACATAAGAACTGTCTGTCCCACAAGAAGAAGTACAAGTGGAAGTGCCAAATCTGCCAGCTGCCATAGTTTCAGAGTTATCATGGCTATTCCGAGAAACAGAGATAAGCATATACCACCCAGGTTATTTATCTCACCTATATAAATGGTCATCTTATCACTCATCTCACCGATATTTCTCATAACTGCCGCTACTATCATAGCGCCTATATATACCGGAAATGTCATATTGGTAAGTGAAAGCAGCCATGAAATAATGGTTCCCAGACCCATGGCTATTGCTAACTGATAAGTTGCCGTAGCATAATTTGCCGCTTTATGCTGATGCTTTATTTCCTCATTTAACAAAGGAGTTGCATCCTCATTCTCAATCTTACTTAGCAGATCATGTTTCTTAATAAGTCTCTGACCCACAGGTCCGCCCATCAGAGATCCGGCAACAAGGCCGAAGGTGGCTGCCGCCGTACAAAGTGTTGTCGCACCCTTAAGACCGAAATCCTCAAGTATCGGGCCGAATGCACCTGCCGTTCCATGTCCTCCAACCATAGGTATCGAACCCGTTGAAAGACCAACCTTCATATCCACACCGATAAGCTTTGCAAGCCCTATAGCAACACTATTCTGGGAAACTACAAGTGTAATGACTATTATCAGAAATATCAACAGACTTGTGCCGCCCTTTTTCAGTATTTTAATATTTGCCTGAAATCCAACTGATGTAAAGAAAATAACCATACAGACATTTTTCAGAGTTTCATCATAATTAAACTCCAGAATGCCAAAGGAATGGAGCATATACATCAGTAAAGCATATAACAGACCACCGGCCACCGGCGCAGGTATACAAAATTTCTCCAGAAAACCTACTTTTTTCTTTAATCCTGCTCCGGCCAGAAGAACAAATGTAGCGAGTCCCAGGGTCTGATACATATCAAGATTAATTACCATCCCGAGTACCCCCTATTCGTCCTGGCTGCCGAAAACAGAACCGCCATCACTGTTTTTTTCCACTTCAACAGTTACACCGACTTCCTGCAAATACTTAGCTGCCCCTGCATGAAATGGAATCATTACAGACTCCACTGCCGACTGAGTCGTAATCTTATTGTCTATTGAAGCTATTTTTTCCAGTTCATCGCTGTTATCAAATATATCTTTTATCAGTTCATAAACAATATCTTCATTCAATTCATTAGATGCTACAAGAACTGCACGTACACCTATAGTACTTATTTCTTTGTCCTGTCCATTATATGTTCCCGCAGGTATAGTGCATCTCACATAACCGGGATTTCTGTTCATTATTCTGCTTATATCATCCTCTGTCAGCTCTATAAACTTTATATCACATTCATTAGACAATATATTAACAGCCTCTGTCGGAGTTCCTCCGGTACAAAAAAAGGCATCAATCTCACCATTTTTAAGTGCTTCTGATGACTCCTTAAATGACATATATACCGGCTCTATAGCATCAAAGGATAGTCCGTAAAGATTTAATATCTCCAGAGCATTCTGAACAACACCGGACTCCTCGTCACCTACGGAAACCTTTTTTTGTTTCAGATCTGCTATGGTTTCTATCCCGGAACCCTTTCTGACAACTATCTGAACAGCTTCCGTATAAACACCCGTAACAGCACTGTAATGCCGGTTTTTTCTTAAAGGTGTTCCTTCAAAGATTCCCAGACCGTTTTCCGCATTATATAAAGTATCACTCTGAACCAAAGCAACATCAATATATCCATTTTGCATCAGTCTGAGATTTGCAGATGATCCATCTGTTTTTTTAATTTCTATTTTAAAGTCATTTTTTACTATCTCTGCCAGCTTTTGAGTATAAGTATTATACATTCCCATGGTTCCGCCGGTTCCTATTCTTATCTTCTCTTTTGAGAAAATGTGATAGCAGACGAAAAATGTAATAATACCTGCTAAAAGCAGGCAGACAATAATAAGTCTCAGTTTTTTCAATAGTTTTACCTTTACCCTTCTATTCCGAGCTCTACCAGTACATCGGGATCAGCCAGGAAAAACCATTTTCCGCCGGTTTTATAACAATATCTTATAATCTTTTCCGAACTGTCAGTCTTTCCTTCGAAATCCGAATCCAGAGTAAAATTCACTTTTTCTATCTTACTGATGCTTATATCAACATTATATCTGGTTTTGAGAAAATCCGTCATTTTATCAGCAAACTCTTCATCCAGAGTCTCCTCTGAAACAATAGTTACACCACTGTAAGTAGCTCCGGATTGAAGTGCGAACATCTCATCCAGTGAATCATTTATATCTTTACCGCCGTTAATATAATTATCCAGCCACTTGCCGGGATAACAGCATTCTTTGTATAACTCCCTGTCCTCTGAGCTTACGGCCTTGAAATAGTTATCAACAGCATCAGTCACAAATATATAACCTGATGTAAACTGAGCCCATGCCCATACTGCTCCGGCTATAACTATTATTGATATCAGGCAGATTACAGCTGCCATAGCTTTTTTATTTTTCTTCTTTTTCTTTTTTCTTTCATCCTTAGCCATACTTAATATCCCCTATAACCACTCCTTAAATTGTCTTCAGATAATCCTCAGCAGCCGTTTCATAAAGATTGTTACCCTCAGTATCAATGATAACAACCACCGGGAGATTTTCTACCGTCAGCTTTCTTATAGCTTCCGTTCCGAGATCATCGTATGCAATAACCTCAGATGCCACTATTCTCTTTGAAAGCAGCGCACCCAGACCACCTATAGCAGCCATATAAACAGCCTTATTCTTTACTATCGCATCTACAACCTCAGGGCTTCTTTTTCCTTTACCGATCATACCCTTCAGTCCCTTACTGAGAAGAAGCGGAGTATACTTATCCATTCTGCTGGAGGTAGTCGGTCCCGCCGAACCGATAACCTGCCCCGGCCTTGCCGGAGTCGGACCCAGATAATAAACAAAGCTTCCATCTATATCATACGGAAGCTCCCCTCCATCATTTAAAGTATCGAACATTCTTTTATGTGCAGCATCTCTCGCTGTATATATAGTTCCTGTTATATATAACATATCACCGGCACGGAGACTTGCTATCTCCTCATCCGTCGCCGGAATCACTAATCTTTTTTCCATCTTCTTATATTCTTTCCTTTACGCTTTCTTTAAGCAAGTTTTAATTTATTATGTGCTCACAATCACAGGCGCATCTCGCATTTTTTATTTCTTTTAGATTATTTGATATTTTATACTATTTTTATTTGTAACCTATATGCACGAATAGTCAGAGAATACATTTCGAGACCCTTTCGGGCCTCGGCGCTTAGCGACTCACGAGCTTTGCGATGTGAGAGCTTAGCGTCCGCTAGGGGCGTCCCGAACGGAGGCAAGAGCCGTGTCGAGAAATGTATTACTCGCAACTATGAGTGCTTTCATATTAATATCTTACACTCATATAATCACTGTTTTATGTCTATCCACATGACAACACATGTTTACTCCAACCGGCAACCCCGCTATATGCGTTGCATATGTTTCTATATTCACCGCCAGCGCCGTAGTTTTTCCACCCAGTCCTGCCGGTCCTATACCAAGCTTATTAATCTCATCAAGAAGTTCCTTTTCCAGCTGAGCTATATGCTCCTTAGGATTATGACTTCCCGGTTCTCTGGTAAGTGCCTTTTTTGCAAGCTTTGCAACCAGCTCAAAGTCACCGCCTATTCCCACTCCTATAACAAATGGAGGACAGGCATTCGGTCCTGCGTTCTTAGCCGCATCGATAACAACCTGCTTTACTCCTTCAACACCATCCGCGGGTTTAAGCATAACCAGCTTACTCATATTTTCGCTTCCAAAGCCCTTCGGAGTTATAGTTATCTTCAGTTCATCTCCGGGAACAATATCATAATGAATAATAGCAGGAGTATTATCCTTTGTATTCTCCCTGATAAGGGGATCAGAAACCACGGATTTTCTTAGATATCCTTCCGTATAACCTTTTCTTACTCCTTCATTTATTGCATCTGTCAGACTGCCACCGGTTATATACACCTCTTGTCCGAGCTCGACAAAGAATACCGCCATGCCAGTATCCTGGCATATCGGTATTCTGTCTTCCTTAGCAATATTCATGTTTTCTTTCAGCTGACCCAGTATCTCCTTTGCAAGAGGACTGTCTTCACTTTCCTCTGCTCCGGCTATACAGCTCTGCATTTCTTCGGAAAGCTCCAGATTTGCATCAATACAAAGGTCTGCCACCTTGCTTATAATAAGCTCTGTATCTATTTCTCTCAATTTATATGACCTGCTTCTTTTTTTATTTTTAGTACTAATCTTCTGACATTTAGTCAATAAGATTAAATAATGTTATATCAGTGCAGAAAATCATCCACATCATCCTTCATATATCTTCTGTACAGCCTGTAATTATTTATCTTAATGGCTACAAAAAACACGAAAAGAATGATGACAGCCACACCAAGCCAATATGCTATTGCTATAAGGATATTTTCAAGCGTACCTGTATTTGACAGAGAATTTATGGTTTCTCTTACATCATCCATACCTTGTCCTCCTTCTGCCTGTTCCTATACTTTCTATCTGTCTTCTTTTCCTTGAATACTAAAGCTTTTGTATAGTTACGAATCACATAAATGATTATTCTGCATCATTTTCTTTATCTTTATTCTCTACGTCTGCATCAGTAGCTTCTTCCTGTGTCTCCGGAAGCTCTTCAAGAACAACCTCTTCACCATCAACAGTTTCAACCTTATTTGTCTGTCTTACCTTTGCAAGCTTGGCAACTGTTACATCACCCTTGAGATTTATAAGCTTAACACCTGATGCGATCCTTCCGTAGGTTGATATTTCATCGCAGCGAAGCTGGATAATGATACCCTCTGTTGTGATCATCATTACCTCATGGTCTTCGTTAACAGCCTTAACACCCACAACCTTACCGGTCTTCTCTGTAATCTTATAACACTTGAGACCCTTTCCGCCTCTTCTCTGAAGAGTGAATTCTCCGATGTTGGTCTTCTTTCCCATACCCTTTTCGGTAACGACCAGAAGCTTCTCACCCTGAGTATTCATCTGCATACCGATAACCTCATCCTCATGGTCGAGATTCATACCTCTTACTCCCATGGAGTTTCTACCGGTACTTCTGATATCAGTATCTCTGAATCTTATACACATACCATTTTTTGATACCATGAATATATCTCTGGTGTTATCGGTTGTCTTAACCTCTATCAGCTCATCGTCTTCCTTGATATTGATTCCGATGATACCATTCTTACGTATATTTTTGTAATCCATTTCCGGAGTCTTCTTGATCATTCCGGACTTAGTAACCATTATGAAGTACTTATTTTCACTGAATTCTCTGATAGGAACAACAGCTGAAACATGCTCATCACCTTCAAGAGAAAGGAGATTGACCATGGCAACACCTCTTGCAGTTCTTCCGGCTTCAGGTATCTGATAAGTACGCAGCTTAAATACACGACCCTTGTTCGTAAAGAACAGGATGTAGTTAAGAGCTGTTGTCATCAGGAGATCTTCAATAAAGTCATCCTCAATAGTCTGGATACCCTTGATACCCTTTCCACCACGGTTCTGAGAATGGAAGTTATCAACAGACATTCTCTTGATATAACCGAAGTTTGTCATAGTAAGAACTGTAGGCTCATCATCGATCAGATCCTCATCTGTGAATCCATCAACAGCCTGACCTATCTTAGTTCTTCTATCATCACCGTACTTGTCAGCGATTATCTGCATCTCATCTCTGATAACTCCGAGAAGCATCTTCTCATCAGCGAGTATGCTCTTCAGGTAAGCGATTCTTTCCTGAAGCTCTTTAAACTCAGCCTCCAGCTTGTCTCTTTCGAGACCTGTAAAAGCACGCAGTCTCATATCAACAATAGCCTGAGCCTGTGCTTCAGTAAGCTGAAATCTCTCTATCAATTTAGCTTTTGCTTCGTTTACATTTGCAGCACCGCGGATTATCTTTATAACCTCATCGATGTTGTCGATAGCTATCAGCAGACCTTCAACGATATGTGCTCTCTTCTCTGCAGCTGCCAGCTCGAACTTTGTTCTTCTTGTAACAACATCTTCCTGATGCTTGATGTAATATTTCAGCATATCAAGAAGTGAAAGAACCTTTGGCTGTCTGTTAACAAGCGCAAGCATATTTACGCCAAATGTATCCTCCAGCTGTGTATGCTTGTAAAGGTTATTGAGAAGCAGATTCGCATTTACATCATGACGAAGCTCAATAACTATTCTCATTCCCTCGCGTGATGACTCATCACGAAGATCTGTTATTCCATCAACTCTTTTTGTCTTTACCAGATCAGCTATCTTCTGGATAAGAAGAGCTTTGTTAACCATATAAGGAAGCTCGGTAACTACGATTCTCTGCTTTCCCTTTGCCATAGGCTCTATCTCGGAAACGGCTCTTACTCTTATCTTGCCACGTCCGGTTCTATAGGCCTCTTCGATTCCTCTTCTACCGAGTATCTCTGCACCTGTAGGGAAATCAGGACCCTTGACTATTTCCATTACCTCTTCTATATCGGTTTCTCTGTCCTCATCGATCCTGTTGTTTATTATCTTTACAGCAGCATCTGTGATTTCTCTAAGATTGTGTGGAGGTATGTTTGTTGCCATACCTACGGCGATTCCGGAGGTACCGTTTACAAGGAGATTCGGATAACGTGAAGGAAGAACTACAGGTTCTTTCTCAGTCTCGTCGAAGTTCGGTTCAAAATCAACCGTATCCTTGTTGATATCAGCCAGCATCTCCATAGAGATCTTTGTAAGACGTGCCTCTGTGTATCGCATGGCAGCAGCACCATCACCGTCCATAGAACCGAAGTTTCCATGTCCGTCAACCAGCGGATATCTGGTATTCCATTCCTGAGCCAGCTTAACAAGAGCATCATAGATAGAACTGTCTCCGTGTGGATGATACTTACCCATAGTATCACCGACTATACGGGCACACTTACGATGCGGCTTATCCGGTCCGTTATTAAGTTCAATCATTGAATAGAGAATTCTTCTCTGAACGGGCTTCAGACCGTCTCTTACATCCGGCAACGCTCTTGCGGCAATAACCGACATGGCATAATCGATGTAGGAATTCTCCATAGTTTTCTTAAGATCAACCTCTTTAACAGCGTCGTGAGGTTTATCGAAGATATTATCGTCAGACATTTATCTACCTCATATTATTATTATATTCCCCTCATCAGTCAGCTTCGCTGACAGCTTCCCCCCAGGGGGAAGCCTTATATATCAAGGTTCTTTACAAATTTAGCATTTTCTTCTATAAACTTCTTACGTGGTTCTACGTTGTCGCCCATCAGGACGTTAAATGTAAGATCCACCTCTGATTCATCTTCGCCGTCCATGGAAACTCTGAGAAGTATTCTCTTCGCCGGATCCATGGTGGTATCCCAGAGCTGCTCAGCATCCATCTCACCAAGACCTTTGTAACGCTGAACCTTGTTATTCTGGTCCCTGCCAACCTCTTCTATGATAGAAGCAAGCTCATCATCACTGTATGCATACCAGAATTTCTTATTCTTCTCCAGCCTGTAAAGTGGCGGCTGTGCTAGATATACATGACCCTGACGGATCAGATCCGGCATAAATCTATAGAAAAATGTAAGTAACAATGTTGCTATATGAGCACCGTCAACATCGGCATCCGTCATAATTATTATCTTGTCATAGCGAAGCTTTTCTATATCAAAATTCTCATGAATTCCGGTTCCGAATGCTGTTATCATAGCCTGGATTTCTTTATTCTCCATGATATGATCTATACGTGCTTTCTCAACATTCAGTATCTTTCCACGAAGTGGAAGTATAGCCTGGGTTGCTCTGTTACGAGCGGTCTTTGCAGATCCACCGGCGGAATCTCCCTCGACTATATATATCTCACAGTTCTTTGGATTCTTATCTGAACAATCAGCCAGCTTACCGGGAAGAGACATACCTTCCGATAGATTATTCTTTCTTGCAACATCTCTTGCCTTTCTGGCAGCTATTCTGGCTCTCTGTGCATTTACTGCCTTTTCTATAACAGCCTTTGCAACAGAAGGATTCTGCTCGAGGAATATAACCAGCTGTTCATTGAGGAGAGACTCAACTGCAGTTCTTGCAGGTGCATTTCCCAACTTCTGTTTGGTCTGTCCTTCGAACTGAGGATCCTCTATCTTTACACTTATGATAGCGGTAAGTCCCTCTCGAAGGTCCTCACCGGAAAGATTGTCATCCTTTTCTTTGAGGATTTTATTCTGACGGGCATAGTCATTGAAGACCTTTGTCATTGCCGATCTGAAACCTGTCAGATGCATACCACCCTCAGGTGTAACGATATTGTTTACAAAGCTGTAAACCATTTCACTGTATGAATTGTTATGCTGAAGTGCTACCTCAACATATATATCTTCTTTTGTACCCTCACAATAAATGACCTTGTCATATATAGGAGTCTTATGTCTGTTGAGATACTGAACGAATTCCTTGATTCCACCCTCATAATGGAAGTTCTCAGACTTAGGCTGCCAGTTCTCTTCTCTCTCCTTAAACTCTTCGTCTGTTTCTTCTTCCTTCTTAACAGGTTTTCTGAGGTCCGTCAGAGTTATACTGAGTCCCTTTGTAAGAAATGCAGTCTCACGGAGTCTGATTCTCAGAGTATCATAATCATAGATAACATCATCGAAAATTGTTGCATCCGGTTTAAATGTAACCTTTGTTCCGGTTTTGTCTGTATCACCGATAACCTTCAGGTCATAACAGATATTTCCTCTTTCATATCTTTGCTGATGAATCTTTCCTTCTCTGGAAACCTCAACCTCCAGCCAGTCTGAAAGAGCATTAACAACAGAAGAACCTACACCATGAAGTCCTCCTGATACCTTATATCCTCCACCACCGAATTTACCCCCGGCATGGAGCACCGTAAATACAACCTCAACAGCAGGCCTTCCGGCTTTTTCCTGTATTCCCACAGGAATTCCACGACCATTATCTATTACGGTTATTGAATTATCCTCGTTAATAAAAACCTGAATTTCAGAACAGTAGCCTGCAAGTGCTTCATCAACAGAGTTATCAACTATCTCATATACGAGATGATGAAGTCCTCTTGTAGAGGTACTTCCGATATACATTCCCGGTCTTTTTCTTACAGCCTCGAGACCTTCAAGAATCTGTATCTGATCAGCACCATAATCCTGTATTTCTTCGTTCATCTTATTTGGTTCTTCCATCATATCCTCCTTCAGTAGGATGATCACACAATTCTGCCATTATTTATCTTATATATCTTATCTACCTTTATTCTCTGCCTGATAAAATCGTCATATCCTGTACAGGTTATGATAGTCTGTATATCATTCATTGTTTCAAGAAGAGCATCTCTTCTCAGACTATCAAGCTCGGACATAACATCATCCAGCAGCAGAATAGGATTATCATTTATTACTTTTTTTACTATTTCAATCTCAGCAAGTTTCAGAGAAAGTGCGGCAGTTCTCTGCTGCCCCTGGGATCCGTATATCCTTACATCATTTCCGTTTATAAATATACCGAAATCATCTCTTTGGGGGCCTGTCATTGTAATGGTATTTTTCAGATCCAGCTTTCTTTTTTCCTTAAGAACCTTGGCGAAATCCTTTTCCTCAACATTCGGTTCATATCTGAGTTCTATTTTTTCTTTTCCGGATGAAAGATGGTCATGAACCTCCTGAATGATATCATTCATCATATCAATAAAGTTCCTTCTCTCTTTTATTATGGAACTTCCGGCTTCAACCAGCTGATCATCCCATGTATCAAGAGTATCCTTCATCTCCGGCTTAAATATTATCTGCTTCAGAAGATTATTTCTCTGATCAAGTATCTTATTAAACCTGAGCAGATTGCTGTAATAGATACGGCTTATCTGACATATCTCCATATCCATAAATCTTCTTCTTTCACCCGGACCGTTCTTTACAACAGAAAGATCTTCCGGAGAAAACATGATAATATTTATTAGTCCGAAAAGCTCAGTACTTCTTCTTATCGGCAACCCATCTATTGCCACACCCTTTGGCTTGGCTTTTCTGAGATGCATATCTATTCTATGGCTTACTTCTCTTTTCTTCAGATTCAGTCTTATATGAGAATCATCTTTATCAAATCTTATGATATCTTTATCCTTTGATCCTCTGTGTGACTTTGTGGTCGCCGCCATAAAAACTGCTTCGAGAATATTTGTCTTTCCCTGAGCATTATCGCCATGTATTATATTTATTTTGTCACTGAAATGTATTTCCAGCTTTTCATAGTTTCTGAAATTTTTAAGAGCAAGTGATTCAACATACATTAGCGGGATTTCTTTCTGTTTACTTAATTACCTTTATCTCTTTATTATCGTATTCAAATGTATCCCCATCATAAAGCTTTTTCCCTCTTCTGGTGTCGATTTCACCATTTACCTTAACCAGACCATCCTGAATAACTATCTTGGCATCAACACCCGAACCAACAAGACCGGCTTTTTTCAGAGCCTGTCCCAGCTTTATATATTCTTCGCCTTCTCTTATTTTTATTTCATCCATTTCACACCTCTACATCACATATTCTGCCTGTCTATTTTCACTTTTTAATAAAGACAGATTCGAATTAACCTGCTGAGGTATCTTTTAATAAGCATCTGGATTGATATTGATAGGCAGAATGATATAAGTAAATGTTTCCTCAGCATCCTTTATAATACAAGGACTCTTTGAATCATTCATATAAATATTTACCTTATCATCATCAATAACTCTGAGTGCATCCATAATAAATGAAGGATTGAAGCCGATGATTATCTCTCCGCCTTCCTTCTCTATTTCCATCTCTTCCTTTATCGAACCGATATTCGTATCAAGTCTGATATAAATATTATTATCATTCTTAACACTTACTATGATAGGCTTCTTATCTGTTTCCTGAATAAGGAGTGATGCTCTGTCTATACAACCCATAAGCTCATTTCTGTTTGCTTTGATCATAAGAGAAGTATCCATTGAAAGCATATGAGCTATCTTGAAGTACTCTCCCTCAATAAGTCTGGAAACAACTCTTGTTTTATTAAACTCGAAGCTTATATTCTTATCTGCAAAGTAAATAGTAACCTCTTCCTCTGCATCTCCGTTTATTATCTTGCTTACTTCCTGAAGAGTTTTTCCCGGAACTACAGCTGATACATCTGAATTATCACCCTTCAGATTTACTTTTCTCATAGATATTCTGTGTCCATCGAGAGAAACAACAGAAAGTACATTATCTTTAACATCAAAGAACTCACCACTCATAAGCTTTGAATTCTCATTATCCGATACGGAGAAAATAGTCTGTCTGATAATATCCTTAAGACCAAGCTGTGACATAACAATACTCTTCTCTTTATTAACAGCAAGAAGCTCAGGGAAATCTTCACCTGACCAGCATGGTATATCAAATCTTGATTTTTCACATATAATAGTAGTTTTGTAATCAGCACTTGTTTCTATATCTATATCACTATCCTGAAGCTTTCTGATAATATCAGAGAAAAGCTTTGCATTAAGAGCTATCATACCCTCTTCCAGAATAGTACATTCGATATATGTCTCTATTCCGAGATTAAGGTTATTGGCTGTAAGCTTTAACTCTCCGTTTCTTGCTTCAAGAAGTATACATTCAAGTATAGGCTTAGTGGTTTTATTAGATACAGCTTTTGAAACTGTATTAATACCGGCTAAAAGTATATTCTTCTTACATTTGATTCTCATTTATAAAAGCTCCTTTCGAGGTTCTTCATCATACTTAATAAATATATATTAATTAGTTATAGTAATAGTAGGGGCTGTTTGATATGTTGAAACAGCCTTTCAGACCAGTAAATACAACAAAAATCGTTGTTAATATTTCTTGTTATTTCCTTGTTGGAATTTTTTATTATTGTGGATTAAGCTTGTTTATAATGACAGTAACGTTGGATTCAAACTGAGATTCCTTCTTCATTTTGTCTTCTATACGTTTAATGCCGTTATATACGGTAGCGTGATCCTTTCCACCTACGATTTCCCCAATAGATTGGAGGCTTTTGTCGGTAAGTGAACGACATAAATACATAACAAGCTGCCTTGCAAGGGCTATATCTTTACTTCTTTTTGTTGATAATATGTCATTAATACTTACATTATAATGTTCGGAAACTGTTGATAATATCTTTTCAGGTGTTACGCTGACATCCGATTCATCAGATATTATGCCGCTCAGAGCATCCTTGACGATGTTCATAATAAATTGTTTACTTTCTTCGTCTTCGGCTTTTCCGCTTTTTATGATCTGTTTAATATCTTCATTATTAATACGTATAAATACACTGAGAGTATTAAGTGCACCCTCGAGCTGTCTTACATTTGAATGAATATTCTCAGCAATATAAACAAATACATACTCAGGAAGATAGTCCATATTCATCTTGCTGGCCTTATTTTTAAGGATAGCCATACGAGTTTCAAAATCCGGAGCATGAATATCTATAGGAACACCCCATTCAAATCTTGAACGAAGTCTTTCTTCCAGATGCTTCATTTCCTTTGGTGGTCTATCTGATGACAGAATAATCTGTTTTTTCTCTTCATACAGGAAATTGAACGTATTAAAGAACTCCTGCTGTGTTCTTTCTTTTCCGATAATCTCCTGAATATCATCTATTATAAGAACATCAACCTGACGGTATTTTTTACGGAACTCTTCCGTTTTATTATTCTGAATAGCAGTGATAATATCGTTAGTGAATTTCTCTGATGATACGTACAGAACGTTCATCGCTGGATTATGCTGCAATATAAAATGTGCTATAGACTGAATAAGATGAGTCTTGCCAAGTCCGGATCCGCCATATAAGAATAATGGATTCAGAGCATCCTGGCTTGGAAGATCAGCAACGGCAGTACACGTAGCATATGCATGTCTGTTACTTTCACCAATGACAAAGTTTTCAAATGTATACATAGGATCCAGGTTACTCTTTTTTACAGCTTGATAATAGTCTGCACTGTAATGTCCGTCCTCTGTTGATTCACCTGAACCATTTTCATCATCATTATTACCGACTACAAATTTATATTTTTCATCAATTACTACATCTATATTCGGATCATTAAAGAATTCTCTTATTGAAGAAAGAAGAAACATATCATATCCCTTGTTATGGAGATAGTCTACGCCGTGCTTTCCTCTTTTCTCATCAACGAAGAAATAGATAGTTTTATCCTTTATTTCATATATACTAAGCGGTCTTATCCAGGTTTCTATAATGATATTCGAAACGTCATAATGTGTCTCAAGTATGCTTAGTATTGCGTCCCAATTTTTAATAATCTGATCTTTCATTTTTAGTATAAAACCTTTCTAAAGGGCAAATTTGCACTCCTATATTCTACTACAAAAAGGGTATTTTAACAAGTTTAAAACAAGCCGCAGCCGGAAGGTAAAAGTCAAATTATGTAAATAAAATTATAAAAATTGTTAATATGTCAAAATGTTACAAAAGTGTTATAAATAGGTAACTTTTTTGATAACTCACACAAAAATAACAAAAAAAAACAATAGTTATCAACAATTTAATAACAAAATGTTGATAATTTATGTCAACGCAAAAAAAATTTTTGATAACTTTAATGTATTTATAATAGTAGAAATTCGAAATTACTTGACTTTTATATACTATAAAAATATAATAGTGTAGATTTGCCCTATTCAGAATAAGGCTGTTTTAGTGACTGCATTTTTCTGAAAATTTAAGAGGTAATGAAAAAAGACAGAAAGGAAGGAAAAAAATTATGAAAATGACATTTCAGCCAAAAAAGAGACAGAGATCTAAGGTTCATGGATTCAGAAAGAGAATGAGCACAGCAAATGGACGCAAGGTTATTTCTGCAAGACGCGCTAAGGGTAGAAAATCTCTTACAGTTTAATATTCAATGAGAAATATTAATTCAATCAAAAACCACAGAGAATATGCCGAGGTGTATAACCACAAAAAATCGTTGGCAAATAAGTATTTAGTGATGTATGTCAAAATGAATGATCTGACGTACAGTAGAATTGGAATCTCTGTGAGTAAGAAAACCGGAAACAGTGTTGTAAGACATAGGATCATTCGTCTTATAAGAGAAAGCTATAGACTAAATAAGGACAAACTGAAGGATGGCTACGATATAGTTGTAGTTGCACGTAATACAGCTAAGGGAAAAGGCTTTAAGGAAATAGAAAGTGCATTTCTCCATTTATGCAGTAAACAGGATGTTCTTAAGTAAATTATCTTTAAGGTATCTATGAAAAGAGTTTGTATAGCTATTATCAAATTTTACAGAAAACATTTGTCACATCTAAAGTGTCATGGAACCTGTATTTTTTATCCTACATGCTCCCAGTATGCTATAGAAGCATATGAAAAGTATGGTTTTTTTAAGGGTACACTTCTTACTATTTGGAGAATACTCAGATGTAATCCTTTTAATAAGGGTGGATACGATCCGGTTCCATAAAGGAGTTCGAGATGATATTAACTCAGGCAACCGGAATATTCTCTCCGATAACTTGGGTATTGGGGAAAATATTCAGCGGTATTTATGCTGTGTTTTTTGGTATGGGTGTAGAATCCATAGCTTTAAGTATTATAGTATTTACTGTATTAATAAGGCTTATTCTTTTCCCATTTAACCTTAAGACCACCAGATCTTCAAAAATTCAGCAGTATTTAAGACCTGAATTTAACAAGATCAATAAGAAATATAAGGGCAAAAAAGATCAGAATTCTATATTTGCCCAGCAGAAAGAGACTAGAGAGTTACAGGAAAAGTATGGCATTAAGATGTCTCAGGGTTGTGTAACAGCTCTTATACAGCTTCCTGTTTTTATTGGACTTTACAATGTTATACAGAATGTTCCTGCTTATGTTGGTAAAATCAGAATATTATATCAGGGAATAGCTGAAGCTATTTTCAATACTGCAAATTCAAGTAATCTTATTACAGAATTTGCTTCAAAGAATATAACAAGACTTACCACAAAAGCTGTTGATTTTGCCAGTGTAACTGATGCAGCTTCAGCAAAAGGTGAGCAGGCCATCAATTATATTATTGATATTCTGTATAAATGTGATACAGATATGCTTTCAAAGCTCGGAAATGAAACATTTGCGAGTAATGCACAGGTAGCGGCAGAGATAGCTGCTCATTCGGAAAAAATCAATCATGTAAATAAGTTCATATTTGATATTAACCTTTCAGAGGCTCCCGGATTCAAATGGTCATGGGCTCTTATTATTCCCATAGCCGCATTTCTATTCCAGTTCCTTTCAATGAAGGTTACTCCGATGACAGAGACCGGCGATCCTCAGCAGGATGCTCAGATGAAGACGATGAGAAAAATGATGATTATCATGCCTGTTTTCTCATTCTTCGTTACTGTAAATGTACCTGCAGGTCTTGGTCTTTACTGGGCAACATCAGCATTTGTAAGCTTTATTATCACTGTTTTAACTAACTATTATTATGACCATGCTGATATGGAAAAGATAGTTGAGAAACAAAAGGAAAAAGCAGCTGTAGCTATAGCCAAACGAAAAGCAAAAGGTAAGGTTTCATTAACCGAAAGACTTACAGCCGGGGCAGGTCAGCCAGCAGATGAATCTCAGAGCAGAACACCTGCAAACAGAACTGTAAGCAAGTATGGAAATATGAATCTTAAGAATTATGAATCAGATGCTACAACAAGTACAACTAAGAAAGGTTCACTCGCCGATAAAGCCGGAGCAGTGAAGCGCTTTAACGACACGGGGGTAAATGATTAATGGAATATAGAGAGTTTTCAGGAAAGACTGTTGAAGATGCTCTTATAGAAGCAGCTACAACACTCGGTATTGCAAGTTCTGAGCTTGATGTTGAGGTTGTAAGTAAGGGCACAAGCGGATTTCTGGGAATTGGTGCTAAGCCTGCAGTTATAAAGGCTAAGCCTAAGAAGGAAGTTAAGGATGAAATAGATGATATCCTTGCTACTGCTCAGAAGCCGGGACGTTCAGGAAAGAAATCATCTAAGCCGGTTTCTAAGCCTGCAGAAACTGCTAAAGTAAATGATACAAAGAAAGCTGAAACACCTAAGAAGGATGAATCATTTAATAAGCAGGATGCTGAAGATAAGGTTGAAAAAGCAGAGAAACAGTTTGAAAAGGAAGAGAATACTTCAAAGAAGGAAGAAATTCCTGCTGAGCCTGCAAATATAGATGATTCAATCATTGATGAGACTAAGGAATATCTTAAGAAGCTCTTTGATGCTATGGAGCTTGAGTCTCAGATAGATATAACACTTGATAAGTACACAAGAACCATGAATATTGATGTAGAAGGTCCTGAAATGGGAATAATCATCGGAAAACGTGGACAGACTCTTGATGCACTTCAGTATCTCATCAGTTTATATGTAAATAAAAAATCAGAAACATATATCAGAATTAAGCTTGATACGGAAAATTATAGGGAGAGACGTAGAGAAACTCTTGAAAATCTTGCCAAGAATATAGCATTTAAGGTAAAGAAATCAAGAAGACCATTTACACTTGAGCCTATGAACCCATATGAGAGAAGAATCATTCATTCTACACTCCAGGGTGATAAGTATGTATCAACAAAGTCTGAAGGTGAAGAGCCATATCGTAAGGTTGTTGTATATCCTAAGCGTAATGGTAGGTAAAAATAAAAATATGTGCCTTTGACTACGAGTAGTCACGGCACATGTTTTTATTTTTATATTACTGTGAATTGTAACGTATTATCATCATATTTATCTTATGGCCCAGCCCTGAGAATTTTTTCTCATATTCAGTCATAATATTTCCTTCATTATATTCGGAATTATGCAGATTTCTTGTTTCAACAAGTATTTCCCATCCGCACTCTCTTGCTGTTTCCAGTGAATATTCAAAGAGGTCGATGTTGTCGGTTTTAAAGGTTATCTTACCGTCTTTCTTCATTATATTAATATAACGATTCAAAAATCTGTCAGAGGTAAGTCTTCTTTTTGCATTTCTGTCCTTTGGCCATGGATCGCTGAAGTTAAGGAATATGTTATCTACTTCATCCTTGTCGAATACATTTTCTATATTCTCTGCTTCCATTCTTATAAAGTACAGATTTTTAAGATCCGGCTCAAGTGCTCTTTTTTCCAGAGCTCTGAGCAGTACGCTTGAGTATTTCTCTATACCTATATAGTTTATATCGGGATTTCGTCTTGCACATTCCATGATATATGTTCCCTTACCCATTCCTATTTCAATATGGATGGGATTATCATTACCAAATAACTTATGCCATTTTCCTTTACATCCCTCTTCACTGTGGATTACATATTCACTTTCTGCGATAACTTCTCTGGATCCCGGAATATTTCTGAGTCTCATGTTGATCTCCTGTTTTTATATTTTTGAGTGTCGAAAATACATTATATACAAAAATCTTTTAAAATGCAAAAAATGTTGAGATTTTCTTTGATTTATACGATAATGTCATATGTACATAAAAAGGGGTAAGTATTATTAATACGACTTATTATAATGAAGAAAAAGTTTTTAGCAGTCCTTCTTATATTTTTGATAATATTCGGAGCCGGCTGTAATGATATATATGCGAAAACTTTATATGATCCGTCTGTGGATACAAAACAAAAGAAATATCCATCTGCTTCTGATATAGCCGGAAATGCAACAACAACAGATGCAGGTTATGTTCCTGCGGATGCACCTGAAATCAATGCTAAGGCTGCAATAGTCATGGATGTTGATACAGGTGAGATTTTGTATGAAAAGGCTGCCCATCAGGCTATGTATCCTGCCAGTATTACCAAAGTACTGACATGTCTTCTTGCTGTTGAAAACGGAAATGTAAATGATATAATAACAGTTTCCGGGTCAGCTATGAATCAGGTGGAATCAGGAAGCTCATCTATAGGTCTTCAGGCCGGAGAACAGTTGACGCTCAGAGATGCACTTTATGGAATGATGCTTAATTCCGGTAATGAGTGTGCTCTTGCCATAGCTGAATACATATCCGGATCAACAGAAGCTTTTGCAGATCTTATGAATGAAACCGCAAGAGGTCTTGGATGTACTGATTCACATTTCGTTAATCCAAACGGTCTGCATGATCCTGATCATTATACCAGCTGTTACGATATGGCTCTTATAGGTCAGAAGGCTTACCAGTATCCTGAATTCAAGAAGCTTATCTCATCTCAGAGTTATACTATTCCGGAAACAAATATGAATGAGGAGCGTCCACTTTGGCAGGAGAACAGACTTATTTATTCCGGAAATGGTGAATATTATTATGAATATTCCACAGGTGGAAAAACAGGATATACTCTGGATGCACTTGCTACTCTCATATCCTATGCAGAGAGAGATGGTAAAAGACTTGTTACTGTTGTAATGAGATGTGATCCGACAACAGATTCTTATCTGGATACCATTAAGCTGGATGAATTCTGTTTCAGTCATTATCGTTCCTGTAAGCCGCTGATGGACTACGAATTCAATTCTGAAAATCCAAAGGGTTTATATATACTTGATAATTATTATAACGATCTGGATCATCACAATATAAAATATTATATAAACCGAAAGTATTCCTTCTGCATCAGATCATATATAGATGATTCGCAGATAGAGAAAAAAGTTGAAATGTATCCTCAGATTACGGATGATAAGCGAGGAAAGATAACATTTCTTTATAATGGTGAAGTAGTCGGTGAAACAGAGATACTTGTAAATAAACCATATATAGAAGCTTCTTCTACTGATGCGATAATGAACAGGGATGAGGAAGAAACAGATAAAGGTATATCTTATCTTGACTGGGTTAAAACAACGATAATTATTACTATAATACTTATCATCATTTTACTTACTATCATAATAGTAGTAAAAATCCGAAAAAGGATTCAATACTATAACAGTAAAAGAAATATTCGCTACTACCCCATCTCCAGAGATGCCAGACTTAATAAGAAGAAGGAAGAGGCAGAAGCAAAAAAGAACAGTAAAAAGAAGAATGATGAAAGTTCCGGCAACGATGAATCAAAGGAAAAATCCGAGAGTAATCCAAAAGAAAATAAAAAAGAAGATAATATTAAAGATAAAAATATAAAAGATGAAGAATTAAAAGAAGAAAATATAAAAAAAGAAAGCAAAACAGAAACTAATATAATAGAAGAAAAAAATAAAGATAATAATATTGAAGACAAAAAAGAAACATATTCAGAATCCGGATCGGATAATGAGAAGGAAGATGAAAACAAATAATTATTAGATTTATCACTGGTTTACATAATATTTTAATGATGGAGATATATTATGGATAATTATTATAATATTATAAATGAAACAATGGAAGAAATGCTTTCATATTTCAGTAAGTTATACTCTGAACATGACGCTCAGCTTCAAGAGTATAATGCAAAGCTTTTTGAAGTATCAGTAAAGCTTGATGAGTTAACCAGAACTCAAAATGTTTATTCTTTAAATACTGATTACAGAAAGAATGTTTTCAGTCCTATAGAGTTTGTTCCGGAGGAGTCTGAAAAAGAATCCGAGATAAAAGCAGAGATATTAAATCTTAAAACAAAAAGAAATCAATATGAGTATGATATCAATGAACAGACTATATATTTAAAATCCATAGATAAAAGAATTCAGAAGCTGAATGCTTCAAAGGTTGCTCTCGGTGAGTTAATGCTGGAGGTTGATAATAAAGACAGTATTATAAAAGAAAAAGAAGAAGCAGCAAAGACTGCAGTTGAGAAGCATGAAGAACAAAAACTACAAAAAGAAAAGGAAATAGAGGAGAAAAATAAGAATAGTATTAGTATTGATGAAATGAAGAAGCATTTCAAAAATATAATGATGATTGAATCATTCGATAATACTTACTACTCTACTGTTCTCGATAAAAGGATAAAGAATAATATATACAGGAACAGCAGTAAGCTGGAATCTGTAAACGGAATTATCTCTTCAGACCCGGGAAAAAGTAAGATGCTTATTAATGAAGTAATTACTTCGGATAACAGTATGATTTCCGTTATTGATGAACAGCTTCGCAGGATGAACTATAATATTGATGAAAAGAAGAAATTTGATGACAGTATCCGTGATTATATTCAGGAATTATCAGAAAAACATCCGGAAGTTATTATCGATATAAATATAGATGGAGTAAAACGTAAACCTGATTTTGTTCTCTACTCTTATATATACAAGCTGCTGGAAATATTCTTTGATAACATATATAAGCATTCAGAAGCAAAACATGCGTCTTTATCTATTTCAGAGGAAAATGGTAAATTTGAAATAGATATTTCAGATGATGGTATAGGAATAAAAAAGAATTATCTGTCAGATGCTGAATGGTATAGCGGAATACATAGAGCTAAAGAATTACTATTTATTCTTTCCGGTGATATGGTTATTAAAAATTCCAACGGAACAAAAGTGAAGATAAATTTTGAATATGAATAATAAGGATTGTGAGTATTTCTTAAGAAACGGACAATTCATAAGTTATATAAAAAGACAAAATATTAAGGGAGAATTATATGAAAACACTTGTTATTGAACTTCTGAATAATGCTATAGATGATCTGGATATAGCTGAAATTAGTGAAGCATTGGAACAGCCACCAAAACCTGAACTTGGTGACTTTGCATTTCCATGTTTCAGACTTGCAAAAACAATGAGAAAAGCCCCAAATCTTATTGCAGAAGAAATATGTGAAAAAATCAACGCCGATGATAAGCGTGGAAATAGCTTTGAAAAGATTGAAACAAAGGGTGCGTATGTTAATTTCTTTGCTAACAAGAGTCTTTTTGCTGAGACTGTTATTGAAAAAGCAAGACAGGACAGCTATGGTAGTTCATCTGAAGGAAATGGAAAAACAATATGTATTGACTACTCTTCTCCTAATGTTGCTAAGAATTTCCATGTTGGTCATCTCAGAACTACAGTAATTGGTAACTCTCTTTACAAGATATTTGATAAGCTTGGATATAATGTAGAAAGAATAAATCATCTTGGTGACTGGGGTACTCAGTTTGGTAAGCTTATAGTTGCTTATAAAAGATGGGGATCTGAGGAAGAAGTAAAAGAAAAAGGTATCGAAGAGCTTATGCGTTTATATGTACTCTTCCACGACGAGGCTGATAAAGATGAGAGTCTTGAGGATGAAGCAAGAGCCTGGTTCCATAAAATGGAGCTTGGAGATGAAGAAGCCTTAGCTATTTGGAAGTGGTTCTTTGATATCAGTCTTGAAGAATTTAAAAGAGTCTATAAGCTCATGGGTATGGAATTTGATCACTATACCGGTGAAAGCTTTTATAGAGATAAGACAGATGATGTTGTTAAGGAACTAACAGAAAAGAATCTTCTCACTGATAGTGAAGGTGCAAAGATAGTTGATCTTTCGGAATATGATATGGCACCTTGTCTTATACTAAAGAAAGACGGAAGTTCTATATATGCCACAAGAGATATTGCTGCTGTAGAATATCGTAAAAAGACTTATGATTTTACAAAGTGTTTATATGTTACCGGTCAGGAACAGAAACTTCATTTTGCTCAGGTATTTAAGGTTATGGAGTTGCTTGGAAATGAATGGGCTAAAGATAGTCTGATTCATATACCTTATGGTCTGGTTAGTCTTTCCGGTGAGAAATTATCTACTCGTGGTGGAAATGTTATTTATGCAGAAGATATTCTTAAGGAAGCTATTAATAAGATCAGAGAAATAATTGACGAAAAGAATCCTGATCTGACTGAAGAACAAAAGGAAGAAGCTTCACGTATAGTTGGTGTTGGATCTGTAATATTTAATGATTTATATAATCAGAGAATTAAGGATGTATCTTTTAAGTGGGAACATATTACAAGTTTTGAAGGTGAAACCGGCCCATATGTTCAGTATACTTACGCCAGATGTTCAAGTATTCTCAGAAATATTGATGGTTTTGATATAAATTCTGCTGATATTGATTACTCAGTTCTCAGTGATCCTGCATCTACAGAATTACTTAAAGAAATTGATAGATTAGAAGATATAATACATGAATCCGCTGAAAGATATGAACCGTCAGTCATTGCCCGTTATGCTGTAGATCTTGCGCAGGCTTTCAATAGATTCTACACGGAAAACAGAATCGCAGTTGATGAAGAAAAGATTCGTATATCAAGATGTGCTGTTACTTATATCACCAGAAGAATACTTAGAGACTGTCTTGATCTTCTTGGTATCGGATGTGTTGAACAGATGTAATTAATTCTTATATCGTAATAATGTAGATGTTTCACGTGAAACAATATCTTAATAATAATTTTATAATGTTTCACGTGAAACATTATAGTAATATAAATCTTATAATGTTACACATGAAACAAAAATACCGACAGTATTTTACTGTCGGTATTTTTGTACTTTGAATTAATTATTATGACATAAGTGTCAAAAGTCAAAATGCGTTCCTGCTTGCAGGAAAAGCATGTTGACCTTATGACACGCTGAAACATGAGGAAATAGCATTTTCTTAGAAAAATAGCGGTTTCCGAATGTTTCTAGGATTGCGAGAATTTCGTAAGAAATGGAGCAATCCGTATGTCATATGGTGTCAAAAGGTACTTTTGACACCCACATCATTATTATATAATAATACAATAATATTGTAGTCTTGATTATTTAAAAGAATATTTGTTGTGTTATTTTAAAAGGCCGTTTTTAAGTTCACCTTTTGTCCAACTTTCAGTTGGTTTATTTGGAATAAATATAATTGCTGTATTCTGACCTTTATAATAAATGCAATGTTTAGAATAACTATGACTTGACTTATATGATTGTCCATTATAATCGTATACAAAAGTATTGTCATAGTTATATTCGGATTTACAATCTTCAGTTTCCTTTATTTCCTCTGATACAGATTTTACATATGCATCAACTTTTTCTCTACATACAATAATTCTTTTAATGTCGCTTAATATAACATAGAGAAAAAAATATATGAAATATTAGTAATATTATTCAAAAAGTAATAGTCATATAATTCATATGATGTTTTTCTCATTAAATAATTAAATTGTATTTCCATATTTATATTTGTTTGTTGCTTGTATAATGAATTAATATTGTATGAGTTTTTTTCTATTATATTATATCTGTCTATGATTATTTGTAATAACATTATATGTTTCACGTGAAACATATAATGTTATATTTTTTATAAACAAAATGTTTCACGTGAAACATGTAGTATTATATTTGTTTAAATAGTCAAATTGTTCCACGTGAAACGTACAATTTAAATGTATTATAATGGTTGCAAGCGGTTTCCTGCTGTTGTATAATTACACGTATGTCATTAGTTAATATTATAAAAATAATGACTATTTGCAATAATTATTGATAAAAATTGAGGTTATTATGGGAAGAATAATAGCAATCGCCAACCAGAAAGGTGGCGTTGGAAAAACAACTACAGCTATAAATCTGGCGGCATGCTTAGCTGAAAAAGGTAAGCGTGTTCTTGCTATTGATATGGATTCTCAGGGAAATATGACGAGTGGCCTTGGTGTTGAAAAGGATGAACTTGAGAATACTATTTATGAGACATTGATCGGTGAATGTAATATAGGTGACAGTACTTTACTCGATATATTCCCGAATCTTAGTCTTGTTCCCTCCAGCAGAAATCTGGCAGGTGTAGAGGTTGATTTTATAGATCAGGAAAAACCACAACAGATATTAAAAGGTATTGTCAGAAATCTTAGAAAGAAATTTGATTTTATTGTTATTGATTGTCCTCCTGCACTTGGTATGCTTACAATTAATGCTATGACTGCTGCAGATACAGTGATTGTTCCGATACAATGTGAGTTTTATGCTTTGGAAGGATTATCTCAATTGATTTATACTATAAATCTTATTAAGAAGAAGCTTAATAAGAACCTGGAAATTGAAGGCGTTGTATTTACAATGTATGATTCCAGAAACAATCTTTCACAACAGGTTGTTGAAAATGTCAGAGAAAATCTTGATGAGATTATCTATGATACTTTGGTACCCAGAAATGTAAGACTTGCTGAGGCTCCAAGCTTTGGTCTGCCTATTAATATGTACGATAGCAGATGTGCCGGAGCTGAAGCCTATAGAAATCTTGCAGATGAGGTTATAAAAAATAAATTGTTTCAGTAATTAATAATGTATTATTCGGAGGGTTATAATGGCTGCAAAAAGAGGTTTAGGTAAGGGGCTTAATATGCTCATACCTACTGAAGAAGATAAATCAACAAAGAAGAGTACCTCGGGAAAATCAAAGGCTTCCGGACAGGTAAAAGAAAAGGAAGTTATTAAAGAGGTAGTTAAAGAGGTTGAAGTTATAAAAGAAGTTCCGGCTGATATTAAGCTTAAGATTACCGATATTGAACCAAATGCAAATCAGCCTCGTAGAGATTTTAATGAGGATGCTCTTGCAGAACTTGCTGATTCTATAAAAAAATACGGAGTTATTGAGCCTATAGTTGTTACAAAAAAAGGCAAGTATTATGAAATTATCGCCGGTGAAAGAAGATGGCGTGCTGCTCGTCTTGCCGGACTTAAAGAAATCCCTGCAATAATCAGGGAGTACTCCGATAAAGAACGTATGGAGGTTGCTCTTATTGAGAATCTTCAGAGAGAGGATCTTAATCCTATAGAAGAAGCATTGGCTTATCAGAGCCTTATTAATGAATATGATTTAAAACAGGATGATGTAGCTGAGCGTGTATCAAAGGGAAGATCTACTATTACAAATGCTCTCAGACTTTTAAATCTTTCCGATAAGGTTAAGCAAATGCTTATCGATGATATGATAACAACTGGTCATGCAAGATGTCTTCTGGCTATTGAGGATGAAGATGTTCAGTATGAAACAGCTCTTTCTGTTTTTGATGAGGGTCTCAGTGTTCGTGAAACAGAGCAGCTTGTTAAAGGAGTTAACAATATCCTGAATGGAAAAGAAATAGATGATAAGGGACAGGCTGTTGACAAGAAAAAAGATAATAAAGCATTAGAAGCAGTTCTTGCAGAAGTTGCTGAAAATCTGAAGAATGTGCTTGGTTCAAAAGTTCAGATAAAATCTAAAGGTAAAAAGGGTAAGATAGAGATAGAATATGTATCTTCTGATGACCTTGAGAGAATCATACACATAATCAGTACCGGAGCTAAGCAGTAAGGAGATTATAAATGATATTATCAACTACAGTATTTGGATTAAATCTGGAAATTGTTGTTATCCTGTTGATGGTGTTTATAATTATTCTGTTTATTGGTCTTCTTGTTACTTTAAATAAGCTGAAAAAGATCACAAGAAAGTATTATACACTTACAAGCGGTAAAACAGCAAAAGATCTTGAAAATATTATGTTAACCAGATTTGATGAGATGGATAAGATAAAGGCTCTTGTAAAAAGATTTTCCAGAGATCATAAAACATTTAAAGGTCATCTGGATACCTGCTACAACAAAATGGGTCTTGTAAAATATGATGCATTTGATAACATGGCCGGAGAACTGAGTTACAGTCTTGCTCTGTTAAACGCAGATAATTCGGGATTTGTAATCACGTCAATGCATTCAAAACAGGGATGCTTTTCCTACGCAAAAGAAATAATAAAGGGTGATTCTTATCTGACCCTTTCCAGTGAGGAAAAGGAAGCAATCAAAAAAGCATTAACTGTTGATGAAGAAATAGAGAAGCTTGTAGAAGAACCTAATGAAGTTGATGCAATGACATAACATTTATCATTTAAATAATAAATATTTTAGTATTAAATTTTATAAGAACAAATATATAGATTAAAGGAGATAATCATGTTAGACATTAAATTTCTCAGAGAAAATCCTGATACAGTAAAAGAGAATATAAAAAAGAAATTCCAGGATGTTAAGCTTCCTTTAGTTGATGAGGTTATAGAGCTTGATAAGGAAAGAAGAGAAAGTCAGGCTGAAGCTGATGCTATCCGTGCAGAAAAGAATAAGATTTCCAAGCAGATCGGTGCACTTATGGCGCAGGGCAAAAAGGATGAGGCTGAAGAGGTAAAGAAAAAGGTTGCCGAGTCAGCAGCACGTCTTAAGGAGCTTGAGGACAGAGCTCCTGAGGTTGAAGATAAGATCAAAGCTATAATGATGCGTATACCAAACATCATTGATGACAGTGTTCCTATCGGTAAGGATGACAGTGAGAATGTGGAGCTTGAAAAATTCGGTGAGCCGGTTGTTCCAGACTTTGAAGTTCCTTATCATACAGATATTATTGAGAAGCTTGGAGGTATTGATCTTGATTCAGCAAGAGAGGTTGCCGGAAATGGTTTCTATTACCTTATAGGTGATGTGGCAAGACTCCACAGTGCTGTACTAACATATGCCAGAGATTTTATGATCGATAAGGGATTTACCTATGTTATTCCACCATACATGATCAGAAGCGATGTGGTTACAGGTGTAATGAGTTTCGATGAAATGGAATCAATGATGTACAAGATCGAGGGTGAGGATCTGTATCTTATCGGTACAAGTGAGCATTCAATGATCGGAAGATTTATCAATAAGATGGTTGATGAGGAGAAGCTTCCTCTTACATTTACCAGTTATTCACCTTGCTTCAGAAAAGAGAAGGGTGCTCATGGTATAGAGGAGAGAGGTGTCTACAGAATTCATCAGTTTGAGAAGCAGGAGATGATCGTTATCTGTAAGCCTGAGGAGTCAATGGACTGGTACAACAAGATGTGGAGCTATACGGTAGAGCTTTTCAGAAGCCTTGATATTCCTGTAAGAACTCTTGAGTGCTGTTCCGGAGATCTTGCTGATCTGAAGGTAAAATCCTGCGATGTAGAAGCATGGTCACCAAGACAGAAGAAATATTTCGAGGTTGGAAGCTGCTCAAATCTCGGAGATGCACAGGCAAGACGTCTTAAGATCAGAGTAAAGGACGAGGATGGAAATAAGTATCTTGCACATACACTTAATAATACAGTAGTAGCACCACCTCGTATGCTTATAGCATTCCTCGAGAATAATCTGAACGAAGATGGTTCTGTTAATATCCCTGAGGTACTCAGACCTTATATGGGTGGTAAAGAAATCATCAAGCCGCAGGCATAAGAATACATTTGATACCCATATCATAAATTTTCTAAAAATAAGATATAAATGAAAAGACGGAACCTCGAACTGTTCCGTCTTTTTTATGTATTTGTAATTATCAGAAATATAAACTTTTATCAAAAACAGAATACCTAAAAATCGTAACCGTAAAGTTCATCATCCAGATCAGCATGATAAAACTCCGACCAGCTGTACTGATTCATAAAGTCTCCTGCATATTTGTACTTTGAAGCGTCCTTCTTCTCAAGCCAGTCATATAGATCACAGTCTATCCTGTCCTTGGCAATAGCCATACTTCCTCTCTGCTTCAGGATTATTCCTTCAAGCTTGAGATCGGAGAATGTATTCTGTAAATCCTGACGAATGTTACCGAGATAGGAAACCTTCTTATCCGGATCTCCTTCATCCTCCCACATGTTAGCAATAATCTCGCCGTTTGTAGTCTGGGCGCCCTTGTTGGCAACCAATATGGCAACCATTTCTTTTGTTCGCTTATATTTAAAATCAACAGGCTTACCGTCAACAAATATTTCAAAGTTTCCGAAGGTTTGCACAAATACTCTCTTGTGAGAATTATATTTTTCTGCGTATCTAAGCTCTGCCAGTTCTTCATTTAACTTATCTTTTGTTGCAGGCTTGATCATATATCCACTTGCATGCATTTCCATAGCTTCAAATCCATAATCCTTGTGAGAAGTAAGAAAAATGATATTTATAAATGGATTGAGCTCCTTTAAAAAGCGTCCAAGCTCTATACCGTCAAGCTCGGGCATTTTTATATCAAGAATGGCAATGTCGATCTCTTTCTCTCTGGCAAGAGCGAGAGCAGAGAGGGGATCCTCAAATGCATCATATTCAGAATCAGGAAGAATATCCTTAACTATATCTGATATGATTTTCAGATCTTTTTTATTGTCATCTACTGCTATTATTTTCATAAATCATCTCCTCCGGAAAGAGATACAACGGATTGATGTTGATTCTTTCTATGTTCAACTGTCATATGAAGAGGATCAGCTTCCCCGACGATCAGCATATTCCCATCATTTACAGCTGCTTCATGGAGTTCGCCGGAATGAAGATCGGCAATTACCAGCGCTGCAAATCTGTCATAATTATCTTCATCAATTACATGGAAATTGTGTTTCATACGATACCAGTGTTTTGAATCGTATCCTACAGATCCTATATAAAGTCTGTCAGCGGTGTTGGCAACATCATCTACCTCGGCATAATCGCCGGGCTCTATACCTGTATCTTCGCAAAAAAGCAAGGAATATATTCTGAGTACCTGATCTCTGACAGTTTCCTCTTTTCCTTTTTTATTTGTTTTGCCGGTTTTGGAATTCATAACCTCATAGTAATAATCCCTGGCTTCCTTATTATTGGAAAAGTTAATGATTGCTTCATAAAATTTCCGGTTTATCTTTGACTCTGACATCATGTTCTCCTTTGTTGGTTTCATATCCGTACATATTTCATATGATATCAAATGATACTTTTGACACCCTTACAATATAATAGTACTATACATCCAATCACAGAATAATGAAAGTGAAAGCAAAAAAATAAACATAAAATATGAAGAAATATATATAAATATCTGAAGGAATCACACTTGACCATTTGATAAATATAAAGTAAAATATGCCTTGCAATTGTTATAAGTCCTCGTAGCTCAGCTGGATAGAGCGACCGCCTCCTAAGCGGTAGGTCGGAGGTTCGAATCCCCTCGGGGACGCAAAAAGAGCAGTAGTCTTTACGATTACTGCTCTTTTAATATTCTTAAAACTGATGAAGAGATGATCCGCACTCTGAACAATAAAATGCATTAAATCTGTTTGCACATCCACAGTTAGGACATCTGACCATCTGATTACGGAAGTTTTGTGGCGGAATGATTGCTGTCTGAGGGCGTCCGTATATATCTGTACCCGTTGCTTTACTTCCGGTAGACTGTTGAGGAACCTCTGTAGTACCTGTTCCCTGTGAAACATTTGGATCAGAAAACTGAAGCTGCGGTGCAAACTGTGAATCAACCTGAGCAGGAGTAGTACCATACTGCGAATCCGCCGTAGTTTGGGGAGTATATGGTGACTGCGCCGTTGCCGGAGATTGAGGCGCATATTGCGGTTGAGATCCTGTCGGTGTTTGAGACATGTATTGTTGCTGTATCCCTGCCTGACCCTGAGGCGTGTATTGCTGCTGCATTCCTGCCATAGCTTGTGGCATATATCGTTGCTGCCCCCCTGTCGGAGACTGAGGCATATACCGTGTCTGTGGTGCTGCCTGCATAGCAGGACTAAACTGAGGCTGTGACATATCCCCGGTGGATCCGCCGAAATTATAACCTCCGTAAACAGGTGCCTGCTGACCGCCGAAAGGCTGGTACGGATTCGCGGCAGGACCTATCCAGTAGTTTTGATATTCCGGAGCGATATACATCTGCTGATTGTTTTTCTTTGCAAAATGTATATGAACAATAGTAGCAATATCAGCAAGAATAACAAAAGCAAGGAATACATAGTAAAGAGTCGGATTTCCGGTAAACAGACAGAAATCGTAGAATCCGTGAAGCAGACTTGCTATAAGCAGACCCAGCAGTATGTTTTGTCTGCATTTGGATCTGTTTCCATATGATTTTGCATATTTGGCATTTCCATAAAAATATCCCATGAAAATGGCGCACATAGCATGAAGAGGTATGGCAAAAAGTCCCCTCTGGATTCCGAGATTCAAAACATCTTGAGAATCTCCGGTTGTCATATTTTCCACAACCAGATACATTATATTTTCTGTAGCGGCAAATCCCATGGAAGCAAACAGACAGTAAACTATACCGTCGAATTTGTAATTAAAGTGCCGGTTCCTCCAGGTAAGCAGGTATGCTGCGAGGAATTTGAAAAACTCCTCAACGATAGCAACACCTATCATGGCATATATAAACCAGTACAGATTGGTACTGAGTCCTCCAATGAGTGCATCCAGCATATAAGAGAATAACCACTCAAAAAGCATAGTAGGAAGACATGAGAGTATACCGAGACCGAATATGGCCATCAAAAGCCCTATAGGCTCCTTCTCATGATTATCCTGAAGATATATGTAGATCATAAGAGCGATCGCCGGCAGGACCGCAATAAATACAAGTAAAAAATGATTCAAAATATAGCTCCTTAGTAAAAAAGTTCTATGTTTATATCCAACGTCAAGGATACACCATTTTTAGTTTTTCGGCAAATGGTATCTGAGTTTATTGTTTGTTATAAGAAACAATGGATGTTATAATAAAATCACTATAAAAAAAATAAAAATATTGTCAGGTACGAAAAATGTATACGAAAATAATAAATGAAGAATATGCAGTCCGTAATCATGCCCATGATATAGCACGTCTCGGAAGGCGTGCCCTGATCCTGACAGGTAAATATTCGGCAAAAAAGAACG
Organism: uncultured Lachnospiraceae bacterium; assembly: GCA_902781895.1. Classification (GTDB taxonomy): domain Bacteria; phylum Bacillota; class Clostridia; order Lachnospirales; family Lachnospiraceae; genus Eubacterium_Q. The sequence continues at coordinate 39,083 of CACZLA010000002.1, read as the reverse complement.
GTTCTTTGATGGAGCTTGAGAAGGTATTTCAGGATACGGAAACGGAATATATAATATTTGACAAGGTTGAAGAGAATCCTTCGGTGGAGACCATACTTGCGGCAAGAGATCTGGGAGTCAGCAAGGGTGCGGATATGTGCATCGGACTTGGCGGAGGTTCTCCGATGGATGCTGCAAAGGCGGTGGCGATCCTGCTGTTTCATAGTGATAAGGGGGCTGATTTCCTCTACGAGAAACCGTCGAGAAATCAGGTTGATGAAAACGGCCATACCCTTTCCTATCCTGTAATTGCAATCCCGACAACCTGTGGAACAGGTTCCGAGGTAACAGGTGTTTCTGTCCTTACGAGAAATGATCTTCAGACCAAGAAGAGTCTGCCGCATAAGGTTTATCCGAAGCTGGCACTTCTGGATCCCAGGTATCTGATGTATGCGCCTTATGAGATTATCAGAAATACCGGAATAGATGCCATGTCTCATTTGATCGAAAGCTATATCAATACAAATGCTACTTCGGAAAGCAAAAATCTTGTATTGCAGGGACTTCGTCTTTGGAGCAGGGCAAAGGATGTTATGCTGGGAAAAAGAAAGGTCGGATATACGAAGGACGAGCACATAGGAAATGTATCGGATTACGTAAGGCGTACCAGTGATCCTGATAAGGCGGCTGCCGATCAGGTAACGGATCTTAAGATACTCGGAGATATGCTGACGGCTTCTAACATTGCCGGAAAGGCCATAGCTATAACAGGCACATCCCTTCCTCATGCACTCAGCTATCGTCTTACCTATCAGGCCCATATTGCACATGGACCGGCAACGGGTATATTTCAACCGGGATTTTTGGGACACGCAGATGAGAAGACCCGGGATACACTTCTCAGAGCCATGGATTTTTCCGATATAAATGAATTTAAAAGGTTTCTCGGGGCAACCTGCGATATACGCGGTATCAGCGAGATAGAATATGGAATCATAGTAGAGAATTCCATAAAGGATATTCTGAGAGAACCGGCCAGAATAAATAAGGTCCCATATCATGTGGACAGAGAAGTGCTGGAAAGTATTGTGTCATAGAAGTGTCATTCTGAGCGTAGCTCAAGAATCTATTTTACAGAAAGGATATATAATAATATGAAGATTAATCAGTCAAAGGTAGCAATGATAGGATGCGGATTTGTGGGATCAGCCTCATGCTTTGCCATAATGCAGAGCGGCCTTTTCAGGGAAATGGTACTTATAGATGCAAATAAAGAGAAGGCTGAAGGTGAGGCTCTTGATATAAGTCATGGTATTTCATTTGCCAAGCCTATGGATATCTATGCCGGAGATTACAGTGATCTTTCGGATGCAGCTATAGTAATAGTAAGTGCAGGTGCAGCACAGAAGCCCGGAGAAACCAGGCTGGATCTTGTGAAAAAGAATGTAAGTATTTTTAAATCCATTATGCCGCAGATAAAGGAAAGTGGGTTTGAAGGAATACTTTTAATAGTAGCAAATCCTGTAGATATACTTACGGCAGTTGCACAAAAGCTGACGGGATTCCCTGAGTCAAGGGTTATCGGATCAGGAACGGTTCTTGATACGGCAAGACTGAAATACCTTCTCAGCGAGCATCTGGGTATAGACAGCAGAACTATCCATGCATTTATCATCGGTGAACATGGAGATAGTGAGATCGTTGCCTGGAGCAGTGCAAATGTATCAGGCGTTCCGCTTAACGATTTCTGCGAAATGAGAGGTCATTATACTCACAGAGAATCTATGCTTGAGATAGCTGAAAGTGTAAAGAACAGCGCTTATGAGATAATTGAAAAAAAGCAGGCAACCTACTATGGAATAGCGATGTCAGTAAAAAGAATCTGTGAAGCCATCATCAGAGATGAGGAAACCATACTTCCCGTATCGGTAACTCTTCATGGTGATTTCGGTATAGAAGGAGCCACATTATCTATGCCGGCAATAGTGGGAAAAGACGGAATAGAGGCCATAGTTCCGATAAAACTTTCCGTTGAGGAACTGATAAGACTTCAGGAATCCGCCGGTTCTCTGAAGGAAATATATAATGAAGCCATGGCAGATGTGATAGCAGAGGAGCAGATAAGCTACTCTGAGGACGACTGATCTGCCTTAAAACAGTAATAAAATGGCGATAAATTGCATAAAAACGGCGTAGTATTTGTACGAAATCCCCAAATTTTCAAAAAAATGAAAATTTTATGAAAAAAGAGGTTGCAAATAGAAAATGTTTGTAATATACTATCCAAGTACTTTTTAGTACGGTACTTTTGTACGCCGTTTTTACGGGCCGCTAGCTCATTTGGTAGAGCACCTGACTCTTAATCAGGGTGTGCGGGGTTCGAGCCCCCGGCGGCCCACTCCGGGAGGGCTGAGGACTTTGTTTATCAAGGTTTTTGGCCTTTTCTTTTGTGAAAAATGAGTTCATGCATGATTATAATAAACAGTTCCCTGTAAGCTTGCTTACAAAGGGGGCTGTTTTATTATGATCATATATGAGGCGAAGCCTCATCATTGTCAAACAGTAGGTGCGTAGCACCGACTTACTGCCGAAGGCAGGAAGGTTTGACAATTGCATGAACTTTTTTTCAAAGGCAGGAAGGTTTGACAATTGCATGAACCAGAATCAGCAATTATTATCGTGCAAAAAATCCTACATTGCAAACTTTTATCATTTAAACTATAATAAACAAAGTTAAGTTATCGTTTATTCGATGCGTTTTTAAGGAGGTAATTAAGTATGAATTGTCCTAGTTGCGGAGCAGAACTTCCTGATGGTGCAAAGTTCTGCGGAGTTTGCGGAAACCCTATACCGGGTGATGTTCAGGCTCAGCCACAGCAGATGCAGGGTGGATACCCACAGCAGATGCAGGGCGGTTATCAACAGCAGATGCAGGGCGGATATCCGCAGCAGATGCAGGGTGGATATCAGCAGCCCGGAATGCAGCCAAATATGATATATGTTCAGAAGGCTCCAAGTCAGTCAGGTATGGTATTTGCTGATATGTGGAGACTGTTTGGTGAAGGAATCACAAGACCTTACTCAGCATTCAGAAGTGTTATTGACAGAGGAAGACATATCCAGGGATTTCTTATTGGAATGTTCGATCTTATAGTAGTATTCCTGTTAATCCTTATTCATGTTCCATTTGGAAATTACAGCTCCTATGGTGGATATGATATTGGCTTCAGAGCAACTCAGGCTCTTTATACTGTTATATTAATGACAGGAGTATATTTCCTTACAGCTCTTGCGGGATATATATTCAGAGACAAGGTTAAGAATTATTCATACATGCAGATACTCGGAATGCTCGGTTCAACCACTGTATATGTTGTATTTGCTATCGCAGCAGAGTTCCTGTTCGGACTTTTCTCTTCACCAATGGCAAGCATATTTGAGTATTCTGCTATAGCAGTATGGACCGGTTTCAGTGTTCTGGTTATTAAAGAGGTTGCAGGCGGAAGTGAAGATGCAAAGGTTAACAAGGCTGTTTTCTCTGAGGCAGTTGTTTTGTTCTCTATGATGCTTCTTCAGTTCACTATCGAAAAGGTTGGAGAAATGGCATTCTTCGGACTTATGTTCTAAGGATATTTACTAAGACAGTATTAAATCTTTAACTCATAAAGTATATATGTTAAAATAATCCCCGATTAATATCAGATAATCGGGGATTTTATTATGTTTAAAAATGAAACCATATGTGCCGTTGCAACAGGTATGGCAAGATCAGCCATAGGTATTATCAGGGTGAGCGGACCGGATGCCATAAGTATATGCAACGATATATTTATAGGAAAAAAACGAATATCGGAAATGGACAGCTTCACGGCAGCATTCGGAAGGATTGTTGAGGCAGAAGAAGGAGCTGAGAATGAAACTGAGACTGGAATAAAGAATGGAACGTTACGCACCATAGATGAAGCTGTAGTGCTTGTTATGAAAGCACCACATACCTATACAACCGAGGATACAGTCGAGATAGATGTTCACGGTGGTCCTTATGTTATTAAAAGAGTATTAGAGCTTTTGGTAAAAAGGGGTGCTAGGCTTGCCGAACCCGGAGAGTTCACTAAAAGAGCTTTTCTGGGAGGCAGGATAGATATGACAGAGGCTGAGGCCGTGATGGATGTTATTTCTGCTGAAACCGACAGATCTCTTAAGACATCTGTAAATCAGCTGACCGGAAAGCTTAAAGAAGAAATAGTTGCTCTTCGGGAAAAGATTCTTTATCAGACCGCCTATATAGAATCCGCCCTTGATGATCCGGAGCATTACAGTCTGGATGGTTTTTCAGAAACCCTCAGACCGGAAGTTCAGGAAGTGATGGACAGAATAGACAGGATGATATCAACCTCCGATGAAGGAAGGATAATCAGAGAAGGTATCAGAACCGTAATAGTAGGAAAGCCAAACGTTGGCAAGTCTTCTATGCTGAACAGTCTTCTGGGTGAGGAACGGGCGATAGTTACAGAGATAGAAGGAACTACAAGAGATACACTTGAAGAGTATGTGGATATAGGTGGAGTACTTCTGAGGCTTATCGATACAGCCGGTATTCGCGAAACAGAGGATGTGGTTGAGAAGATCGGCGTGGATAAAGCAAAAGAAAGTATAGAGGATGCTGATCTTGTACTTATGCTGCTGGACGCAACGGAAAACATTTCTCCGGAGGATGAAGAAATAATGAACAGCCTGTCCGGAAAGAATGTAATAGTAATAAATAATAAAATAGATAAGATCAGTGAAATAAGAGAGGATGCTTCAAAAGAGTTTGAGGATCGGATAGAACAAAAGTTTAAAGACGTTGGAGTGAAGAGTTCTAAAACGATGTATATCTCAGCCAAGACCGGCGAAGGTATCGAAGAACTTAAAGCCCTTATAAGAGATATGTTCCTCAGTTCAGAGATCGACTATAATGATCAGATATATATAACCAGGTCGAGACATAAGGCATCCCTTGCAGATGCAAGGCAGAGTCTCAGTACGGTGATAGATGGAATCGATGCCGGTATGGGAGAGGATTTCCTCACTATAGATCTGATGGCCGCCTATGAATCTCTGGGTGAAATAATAGGAGAAGTTTTGGAAGACGACCTCGCAGACAAGATATTTGCAGAATTCTGCATGGGAAAGTGAATTACTATTCACAGGAGTTTTTTTTGTGGTATAGTGACATAAGTGTCAAAAGACAGATTCAAAAAAGTCAGGATAAAAGAATGAACGTAGAAGAAACATATGACATTATAATAGTAGGAGCAGGACATGCAGGCTGCGAGGCGGCTCTCGCTGCCGCACGGCTTGGATTTGAAACGATCATGTTCACTGTCAGCATGGACAGTGTTGCCATGATGCCCTGTAATCCAAACATAGGAGGAAGCTCCAAGGGACATCTGGTTCGTGAGATAGATGCCCTGGGCGGAGAAATGGGTAAAAATATAGATAAGACCTACATCCAGTCAAAAATGCTGAATGTATCAAAGGGTCCGGCTGTCCATTCCCTGAGAGCTCAGGCTGATAAGGGTGAATACACGAAGCAGATGAGAATGACGCTTCAGGCAGAGCCGCATCTTACCCTGAGACAGGCCGAGGTGTCAGAGCTGATATATGAGATAACAGATGAAGACAATTCCTCATCTGATTCAGCGAAAAGATTCCCATCTAATCTTTCTGAGGAAACGGAGGATTACTTCGAGGAGGCAAAAAAAGTTGCGAAGGTAACAGGTGTGAAAACCTTCTCCGGGGCAGTATACCATGCGAAGGCTGTAGTTCTCTGTACAGGTGTATATCTAAAGGCAATGTGCATCTATGGAGATACGATAACATATACAGGACCAAATGGACTTATGTCGGCAGATCATCTGTCCGACTCCATGACGGAGGCAGGAATACCCCTCAGAAGATTTAAGACCGGAACACCTCCGAGACTTGATAAGAATTCCATAGATTTTTCAAAAATGAGTGAGCAGAAGGGTGACGAGCATATCCAGCCGTTTTCCTTCACGAATAAAGAAGAGGATATTGCAAGAGAACAGATATCCTGCTGGCTCACATATACAGGTGAAGATACCCATGAGATAATAAGAGAGAACATTGACCGTTCTCCGCTTTACAGTGGCGTGATAACGGGAACCGGTCCGAGATATTGTCCTTCCATAGAAGATAAGATCATGAAGTTTCCGGATAAGAACAGGCATCAGCTCTTTGTTGAACCGGAGGGCGAGTTCACTACGGAAATGTATCTGGACGGAATGTCCTCATCCATGCCTGAGGATGTTCAGTACAGAATGGTCCACTCCGTACCGGGACTTGAAAATGCAAAGATAGTGAGACCTGCTTATGCTATCGAGTATGACTGTATATCAGCAACAGATCTGAAACCCTCACTTGAGTTTAAAAATGTAAAGGGACTTTTCTCAGCAGGACAGATAAACGGAAGCAGCGGTTATGAGGAAGCCGGAGCACAGGGACTTATGGCAGGAATAAATGCCGCAAGACTTCTTCAGGGAAAGGAGCCCATAGTGCTTTCCCGATCGGACGGATATATCGGAGTTCTTATAGATGATCTGGTTACGAAGGAGACGAAGGAACCTTATCGTATGATGACAAGTCGTGCCGAGTACAGGCTTCTTCTGAGACAGGACAATGCGGATCTCAGACTTACCGATATAGGTCATGAGATAGGGCTTATCGATGACAAAAGGTATGAAGAGTTCTGTCAAAAGAGGGAAATCATTTTGTCCGAGATAGAAAGACTGAAGAACACTATGATAGGTGCCGGCAAAAACATACAGGAGTTTATGAAGGAGCATAACAGCTCCCCTGTACATACAGCCGTATCCCTGGCAGACATCATCAGAAGACCGGAGTTCAGCTATGAGTCGATAGCACCCATAGATTCCGACAGACCGGAACTTCTTATCACGAAAGAGATTATCGAGCAGATAAACATTTCCATTAAATATGAGGGTTATATAGACAGACAGAACCGCCAGGTACAGCATTTCCTTAAAATGGAAGAAAAGAAGATACCTGCTGACATAGACTACAGTCAGGTAAAGAATCTTCGTATCGAGGCACGGCAGAAGCTGGAGCTTATCAGACCTGAGTCTATAGGACAGGCATCAAGAATATCAGGAGTTTCTCCGGCGGATGTGAATATGATAATGCTGTATCTCCGACTGTAAAAGAAATGGAGTTAGTCAGGCTGTAAGTAAAATGGTGTTTTGACACAGACAGTCCTATATGTTATAACACAAGAATAAAAGCTAACGAAATGTGCATTAACAGGAGAAGAGATGAACTATATAGTGTTTGATCTCGAGTGGAACCAGAGTCCCAACGGGCAGGCAGGAGAACATCCCAGGATTCCATTTGAGATAATAGAGATAGGTGCATATAAGCTGAGTGACAGCTATGAGATCATTGGTGATTTCAGAAGGCTTATTACGCCTAAGATCTATAAAAGACTGCACAAATATATAAGAACGATTCTGAATTATGATGAAAGAGAATTAAAGAGTAACGGCGTGGATTTCAAGTCTGCCTGTACGGATTTTCTTGAGTGGTGCGGTGAAGGTCTAAGTGAAGGTGAAGAATATGCCTTCTGTACATGGGGCACCGCCGATCTGTTCTGTCTTCAGAATAACATGGACTTCTACCGGATGGAGAAGCTGCCGTTTCCGCTTAAGTATTTCAACATACAGCAGATCTTCGGGGAAATGTACCTGAAGAACAGCGACATATGCAAGCTTGAGAAGGCTGTTGATATGCTGAAGATAGAAATGGATAAGCCATTCCACGCAGCAATTAACGATGCTTACTATACGGCACGTGTAATGCAGCGGGCGCATCTGAAGAATCTGAAGGAGAAGTACACATACGATATTTACAGACATCCGAAGTCAAAGGATGAGGAAATACTGGACTTCCACAACAGCATCATAGAACGTATCACTATGGAATATCCATCCAAGAGGGATGCCATGAGCAATAAGGAACTGTCGGGCGTAGTCTGTCCTAAGTGTGGCAAGCCGACGAAGCGCAGAGTAAAGTGGTTCCAGATGAATGGCGGAAATCAGGTGGCTGTGGGAAAATGTCTGATCCACGGAAATGTAATGGCAACCATCAAGTTTAAACCGGCATCAGACAGCCGGGATGACGTATTTGCCATAGAACGTGTTGAGAAGATAAAACGAAGAAAATATATTGAGCTTAAGGATAAGCGCGAAAAGATGCTGGAAAAGAAACGTATTATAAGGGAGATTTCTTAATACTTCCTGATTCCCTTGGATATTTATTCGGAGTATTGGTCTTCTTTTTGATGACCACAAAGCTTCTCTCTATATCAGAGTCGGCAAGTTTAAAATGGACAACCTCTGCGGGATAAGCGCCCAGAAGGAAGACTGCATTTTTTGCCTCCTCAAGTTCTTCGGATATGTTGTCGGATTTGTATGCTATGAAATAACCCTCGGGTTTTACATAGGGAAGACAGTATTCCGATAATGAATTCATCTTTGCAACAGCTCTTGAAACGGCAAAGTCAAAATTATCTCTAAGCTCAGGAGTGCGGGCACCTTCCTCAGCGCGGCCGTGAATGGTTGTTACATTTTCCAGAGAAAGTTCGGAAATAACATCATTTAAAAAGCTGATCCTTTTGTTCTTTGAGTCCAGAAGTGTCAGATGAATATTCGGAAATGCTATCTTAAGCGGTATGGCAGGAAAGCCTGCCCCGGTTCCCACATCTATAACAGATACTTCCTCATTTGCTATGGGAGAAGCCTGATTTACAGCACTGATCAGCGAAAGACTGTCTGCAAAATGCTTCAGATGAAATTCTTCCGGATCTGTGATGGCTGTGAGATTTACAACTTTGTTTTTTTCTATGACCATATTCATATATGTATTAAACTGTTCGAGCTGTTTGTCGGACAGAGAGATACCGAGTATATCTGAATAGTAGGAAATATCTTTCATGAGTGGCTCCTTATGTGATTTGAGAGTTTCTGCATGTCATAAGCTAGGACATTTATGTCATTGTACCATAATAATAATTATTATTCACAAAAGTTTTGGAAAAATTGATATATTATTATTTAAAATAATGTGATATAGTATCTAGTGGTTTTAAATACAGTTTATTTAGAGGAGTATGAGATTCATATGAAAACGTTAAAAATCGTTGGTCGTATATTTGCAATAATGCAGCTCATTTTATCAGTACTGGTAATCTATAATGTCATTGAGACAAAAATGATTCCCAAAGGATATATAATTCTCGCATCAGTTGTATTTGTTGCACTTTTTGTTTTGGTATTTTTCTTTACAAAGAAGAAAAAGAAAGGCTTCAGGATAAGTGCAGTAGTAATATCACTATTAATGTGTATTATAATGTGTGCATCTATCTATTATCTTGCTATTACCAATAAAACTATAGATAAGGTAACCGGTGTTAAGACCGAGGTTGAAGAAATAAATGTATATGTAGCCGCAAATGACAGTGCAGGCTCTATCAATGATGCTGTGGCAAATAATTATGTATTTGCTACGGTAGCGACAGACGATCAGACTCATATCCAGGAAACTATAGATAAGATTCAGGCTGATGAAGGCCAGACAATAAATACAAAACAGTATGAAAGCATATTTGATCTTGTAGCTGATTTCGATGCAGGAGCGGTAAACTGTATATTATGTAATAAGGGAACCATACTTGCTCTCGACAGTTCAGAAGACTATCTCGATTATTCAAGTGGGCTGAAGGTTATCATGGAGGAGCAGTTCGAAGAAGAAGTTGCAGATGATGATGATGATTCTACAGCAGATAAGGATCATTTCTGTATGTACTTCAGCGGTATAGATACATTTGGCTCTGTTACACAGCGAAGCAGAAGTGATGTAAATATTATTGCAGCAGTAAACAATAAGACTCATACTATACTCCTGGTTTCAACACCTAGAGATTATTATGTTCCGCTTTCGGTTTCAAACGGACAGAAGGATAAGCTTACACATGCAGGTATCTACGGAATAGACTGTTCTATAGATACACTTGAGATGCTTTACGATATAGATATCAGCTATTATTTAAGACTGAACTTCTCCGGTTTCCAGGATATTATCGATAAGATCGGTGGTATTGATGTTGAATCAGAGTACAGCTTTGTTTCTGAAACAGAAGAAGGAACCTATTCTTTCACAGCAGGCGTAAATCACCTGAATGGTGAGCAGGCACTTGGATTTGCAAGAGCAAGACATGCGTTTAAGGATGGAGACAGACAGCGTGGAAGAAACCAGATGCAGGTTATCAAGGCTACTATCAAGAAGATGGAGTCTTCAGATATGCTCATGAATTACAGCAGTGTTATGGATCAGATGGAGAATTCCTTCCAGACAAGTATGGAAAAGGATGAGGTAGGATATCTTGTTCAGAGTACTATCAGTGATGGTGGCTGGACAGTTCTTACATACAGTGTCGGAGGAGCAGATTCAACACAGAAGTGTTACTCCCTTGGTGGTAGCGCTTATGTAATGGAGCCAAACAAAGATGATGTTGCTAAGGCAACAGAGTTAATGAACAAAGTTCTTAACGGAGAAAGCCTGACTCAGGATGAGATAAATGTTTATATCGAGTCTCAGGATGCAGAGGACGTAAAGAACGGAACATTTGAAAATAATGAAAAGAATAATTACGAAGACGAATAAGTAATTATTCAGGGTTTAAAGAATAAGGAGAAGCAATATGGGAGAAAATAGAAATAAGCCTGTACTGCTTATACTGGCCGCCGGCCTGGGAAGTCGTTACAAGGGATTAAAGCAGATAGAAGCAGTTGACGATATGGGACATATTCTTATGGACTATTCCATTTATGATGCTATTGAGGCCGGGTTTGGTGAAATAGTTTTTGTTATCAGAAGAGATTTTGAAGACAGATTCAGGGAAGTTATCGGAGACAGAATAAGTAAGAAGATAAAGGTTTCTTATGTTTTCCAGTCTATGGATGATTATCCCGGAACTATAGACTATCCGGAAGGAAGAGTAAAGCCATGGGGAACTACTCATGCTATCTGGAGTGCGAGAGAGGTTCTTAAGGGAAAGGCCTTCCTTACAATCAATGCGGATGATTTCTATGGTAGAGGAGCATTTGAAGCAGCAAGTGAATTCCTCAGCCGTGCCGGAGAATCGGACAGTCATGCATGTATCTGCTACAATCTGCTTAAGACACTTTCAAAAACAGGATCTGTAAACAGAGGTGTATGTCAGGTTAATGAAGAGAGCAATCTCATACATGTAGATGAAAAGAAGAATATAGTATACAGAGATGGACATGCCTGCATTCTTGCGGATGGTGATAATGCCGATGAGGTATTTCCGGATGATGCTATGGCTTCCATGAATTTATGGGCATTCTCTGAAGGATTTATAGATGATTTGGAGACAAGCTTCGAGAAAAGATTTGTTGAGGGTGTGAAAAATAACCCTGAAAAGTTTGAAGAAACCATTTCCGATGCAGTTCAGGATATGCTGGACAGGGGTATCGGAAGAGTCAGATGTATACTGACGGATGAAACCTGGTTTGGAATGACTTATGTTGAAGAGCTTGAGCAGGTAAAGCAGAGATTAAAGGAACTGAGAGAAGAAGGCGTTTATGTCGAAGAAAAATGGTAAGCCAGACATACCTTTCTATGAGAGAAAGGAATCCTATACAAAGGCCGGAAGGATTGGTATTATAGGATGCCTTTTTCTTTTAGCGTCAACTTTTTTTTACTGGAAAAATTTATTATTCAGAATATCAGAGAGAAAGTATAGCGGAATTAGTTTTATTTCCATGGTCAGAAAAGGGTTTCAGATAGGAATATCTTTAAAAACCTTGATACTGCCGGCTTTACTTTTTCTTTTTTATGCTGTTGTTGTATTTCTGGCGATAGCTGCATATAAAGACAATATAGCAAAAAAACCGTTTTTCATAAAAAGAAAAAAAAGGATAAGGCTTGCAGCTCTTGCATTAACACTTATCCTTGTAATCCTTATGGTTATATCTCCGATATTCCGGGAAAGTTCACAGCAGCTTAAGAGTACTCATCAGTCATGGCGTGCATTTATCGATTCCAGCATAAACTCATATATGCCGGGGGTAGGAGAAATGTACAGCTACTATCTGATCGGTCCCGGATTTATCATGTATATAGTCGGAGTTATTCTGTATCTTATCTCTTTATCCTATAACTTCGTGCTGGAAACATTAAACGAATAGAAGTACTGATATCTCAAACGTAATATACAGCATCAGATGCCGTCGACTTCTTCTTTAGCCACCTTTCCTTCGTGGAGAATGCGGTGAAGAGTGTCGGCGTCTTTATTTTCCAGTGCAACCTTGTATTCGTTCAGGAAGCCCATTATGGTATCAAGCTCCTTTATCAGATTGTCACTGTTTTCGAGGAATATCTCAGTCCACATGTCTTCATTCAGCCATGCAACCCTGGTCATATCCTTGTAGCTTCCTGCAGAAAAACCGAGATGTTCCTTTGCTGTGGGGCTCTTTATATATGCATTTGAAACGATATGAGCCATTTCCGAGGTAAATGCGATCATCGAATCATGCTTTTCGGCAGAGCAGACGGTTATATCACCGAAACCGCAGGGGGCCATGGAATTTTTGATCCTGTCCTGAAGCTCTTCATCCTCAGAATCCTCCGGTACTATAATAAGTGAGGCATCCTTAAAAAGTAAGCTTGTGCTGTAATTATATCCGGAGAATTTTTTTCCGGCCATAGGATGTCCGCCCACAAAGGTAAAACCATATTCCTTTGCGATAGGGTAACATTCCTTTACTATACGTCTCTTGAGACCGCCGGAGTCTATAACCAGTGCCCCTTTCTTTATTAACGGAGCATTTTCTTTTACAAAATCAATAATGGCCTGATTGTAAAGAGCGGGTATTATCAGATCACACTCCGGGATATTCTCGGATGTGAGGATGCCATCCAGAGTTCCGTCCAGGGTGGCAACCTTACAAACGGATTCATTTTTATCAAAACCATATATCTTTGCTTTTGTATTTCTTCTGAATGCCTTTGCAAAAGAACCGCCTATAAGTCCCAGTCCGACGATTCCTATTGTATTTATTCCTGATTTTTTAAAATCATATATTATTTTCTGACTCATGAAAGTGTCTCCTTTAAAATTGCACTTTATCGCTTTAATGTAGCAAAGTATAGCACTATGGATATTAGGAGTCAATATGTAAATAAGGATATGTGTATTAGTTAATGATTCAATTTAGGATAGTCTTTGACATGCTTTATGATGTATGATAAATTGTTTTTGTTTGAATTTCGGGAGGCTATAACGGATGGATACATTTTTAAATATTTTAAAAATAGTTATAGGGTTTATACTGCTTATAAAAGGAGCAGATTTTTTTGTAGATGGAGCTTCAGCGGTTGCAGCAAAGCTCGGAGTGCCAGAACTCGTTATAGGTCTTACTATAGTTGCGCTGGGTACAAGTGCCCCGGAAGCTGCGGTAAGTCTGAGTGCGGCAATTAAAGGTAATAACGGAATATCTATAGGAAATGTAGTGGGCAGCAATATAATGAATGTTCTTGTCATCCTTGGTCTTACTGCGGTTATAAGAACACTGACAGTTAAAAGAGCCACCGTTAGGGTTGATATCCCGGTAATGATCGGAGCAACTGTACTGATGATTCTCTGGGGAATGATAAATGGAAAACTGATCAGAGTGACAGGTATAATATTCCTTGCAATAATGGTTGCATATCTTATATATCTAGTATGGTATTCAAAGCATGCGGATATCTCCGACGAAGGAGAACATGTAAAGGATATAAAGGGCTGGCTGATTCCCATATTTATAGTCGGAGGAGTAGCTGCGATCATATTCGGAAGCAATATAGCAGTAGAAGGTGCTTCCGGAATAGCAAAGCTTTTCGGAGTATCCGACAGAGTCATAGGACTTACCATAGTGGCCTTCGGAACGTCCCTTCCGGAGCTTATGACATCTCTTACAGCTGCAAGAAAAGGATGTGTGGATATAGCTATCGGAAATATCGTTGGAAGCAATCTGTTTAACATCCTGTTTATACTCGGAATGACATCTACTATCATCGAGCTTCCTTATATTTCAAAGGGAACAAACTTTACGGTAGACGGCTTAGTTGCATTAGGTGCAGCCGTGCTGCTTTTCCTGCTCGTTTTACCGAAGAAAGAGCTTGGACGTAAGGGCGGTTTACTAATGCTGCTGGGGTATACAGGGTATTTCATATATCTGCTGGTGTGAATACAATCAGATAGTTATAGTCGTGACAAGAAAATGCAACAATATGTTGCATTTTTTATAGAAAAAACCGGATATATAGTATATAATGACATAAGTGCCATAGCTCATAAATAAATTTCTTGCTTGCAAGGAAATTTATTTATGAGTTTATGGCACGCTGAAACATGAGGAAGTAGCTGTTTTTGTAGAAAACAAGCGGATTCCGAATGTTTCAAGGATTGCTAGAGTTTCGTAAGAAACGGAGCAATCCGTATGTCATTATTAATGACATAAGTGCCATATGGGGGAAAAATAAATTATAGGAGGTATGCGTATGGGAGGTTCTGATAAGAAACGTGCAGGATTTTCAAGAAGAGTATTGGGAATAATTCTCGCAGTAGGTTTTATCATCGGATTTATTCCTATAGGAAATGTAAAAAAGGTTGAGGCCGCTGCTGATGCATACGTTTCGGTAACGGCTACGGCTATGTATGATTATGCATACGATGTACTTGATTACGTAAATGAGGAAAGAACCAAATATGGTCTGAATCCCGTTTATATGGACGAAGAACTGATGAGAGCAGCAATGCAGAGAGCTGCAGAGTCCTGTGTTACAGGAGAAGCTTATGAGCATTCAGAGATAGATAACAGTATCGCACATTCAAGACCTGACGGAACAACTTGTTTTACCGTCAGCTATAAGTCGATGGGCGAGAATATAGCTATGGGCCAGAAGACACCATATAAGGTTATGTATGGTGACGGCGGAACAACCATGGATCACAGCTCATGGATGAGATCTCAGGGACATAAGGATAATATCCTTAATGAAAAGTGGAAATCCGTAGGTATTGGAGTTGTATATTTCAACGGAAGATACAAATATTACTGGTCACAGGAGTTCAGTATGTACAGTGCAGATACTCCTGCAAGAAAATACGGAACTGAGAAAATGCAGTTCACTGTTGGAGTTACTGCCAGTGTATATAACAGACTTATAAATAATGGTGCCCTTAACGGAAATACTATGGATGAATCAGATTCAAATGGATATAATGACGGAACTGATAATTCAGATGGCGGTTCGGGAACAAAGCCTGTTAAGGGTGAGTGGAGAACTGACGGCATCGGATGGTGGTTCCAGGTAGGTGAAACATATCTGAAGAACTCATGGCTTAAAGCCCAGAATAAATGGTATGCATTCGGAGCTGACGGATATATGCTTACGGGATGGCAGTATCTGGAAAGTAAATATTATTACTTTGGTTCGGACGGAGCCCTTGCTATGGATGAATGGCGGGGAGGATACTACTTGTCAGGAAGCGGAGCTTGGAATTATCCTTATTACGGATCATGGAAGAGAGATGGTGCCGGATGGTGGTACGGTGATTCCTCCGGCTGGTATGCCGTAAATCAGTGGCAGAAGATAGACGGAAGATGGTATTATTTTGATTCTTCAGGATACATGGTAACCAATGTTTACATAGATGGATATTATCTTGGTGCAGACGGTGCCATGCAATAATATGAAAGGTTAGGAGACTGTAAATGAAACCATATGCTGAAATGACAAAAGAAGAACTGGAACAGGAAATAAGCGAGTTAAAGGTTGAGTATAGAAAATATCAGGACATGGATCTTCATCTGGATATGAGCAGAGGTAAGCCCTGCAGAGAACAGCTTGATCTCTCTATGGGAATGATGGATGCCCTCAACTCAGAGGCTGATCTCTCATGTGCAGACGGAACAGACTGTCGTAACTACGGAGTCCTGACAGGTATCGAGGAAGCAAAAGTTCTTCTCGGAGATATGATGGAGAACAATCCTGACAATATAATCATATTTGGAAATTCATCATTAAATGTTATGTATGATACCATAGCACGAGCTTATACACATGGTATCATGGGCAACACACCATGGTGCAAGCTGGACAGCGTTAAGTTCCTTTGTCCTGTTCCCGGTTATGACAGACATTTCGGTATAACAGAATATTTTGGTATAGAGATGATCCCTGTTCCCATGACACCGGAAGGACCGGACATGGATATAGTTGAAAAGCTGGTATCAGAGGATGAGGCTATAAAGGGTATATGGTGTATCCCGAAGTATTCAAATCCTACAGGTTATTCTTATTCGGATGAAACTGTAAGAAGATTTGCCAGACTTAAGCCTGCGGCAAATGATTTCAGACTTTTCTGGGACAACGCTTATGGAATCCATCACCTCTATGAGGACAGAGAGGATTATATCGTTGAGATACTTGCTGAGTGCAAGAGAGTCGGAAATCCCGATATGGTATATAAGTTTGCATCTACTTCAAAGATATCATTTCCGGGAAGTGGTATAGCTTGTCTCGCAACATCACCTAACAACATGGAAGATATACTTAAGCAGATGACGCATCAGACTATAGGTCATGACAAGGTTAATCAGCTGAGACATGTGAGATTTTTCAAAGATATTCACGGCATGACAGAGCATATGAAGAAGCATGCCGATATAATCAGACCTAAGTTCCAGGTTGTACTTTCAACACTGGAGACTCGTATCGGAGAGCTGGGAATCGGTAAATGGACAAATCCTAACGGAGGATATTTTATCAGCTTTGATTCACTGGATGGATGTGCAAAGGAGATTGTTGATAAGGCAAAGAAGGCCGGTGTTGTTATGACCGGGGCCGGAGCAACATGGCCTCATGGAAAGGATCCGCATGACAGCAACATCCGTATAGCACCAACTTATCCGAATATCGAAGATCTGAAGCTTGCAGCAGAGCTCTTCACACTTTGTGTAAGACTTGTAAGTGCTAAGAAGATATACGAAGAAAAGTTTGAAGGATAAATGAGGACGGTTATCTGAGTCGGAGAGAACGGTTCTCTGAGTCGGAGGGGACGGTTCTTCAGTGGCACATGTTTTTCAATGTGCCAATGGAGAACCGTCCCCGTAGACTTGGAGAACCGTTTATATATTTATTAGAAGGAGAAAAAAATGAAACCAGACATAGTATTTGAAGATGATTACATGATAGCATGCATAAAACCCTACGGTGTTCCTGCACAGTCGGATAAAACGTTTTCTGCAGATATGATCACTCTGGTGAAGGAGTATATATATGACAGAGACGGACTTACTGAGGAACCGTATCTGGCAGTTATAAACCGTCTGGACAGACCGGTCAGCGGAATAATGCTTTTTGCCAAGGACGAAAAAACAGCCGCTAAGCTTTCCGATATGATCCAGGACAGGGAGATATCCAAGTTTTATCAGGTTATAGTACGAGGATTTTTGGATGAACCCGAGGGAGAATGGACTGACTATCTCCAGCATGATAAGAAGAGCAATCAGACAAAGGCTGTTTCAAAGGATACAAAAGGAGCCAAGAAGGCTGTTCTCAGATACGAGGTTCTGGATGAACTGGATACGGATGAAGGTTCGGTAAGTTATCTTTTGGTTGAGCTTCTCACCGGAAGACATCATCAGATCCGTTGTCAGATGGCATCCCATGGTCATCCGGTGTGGGGAGATACGAAGTACGCGTCTGTTTCCTCAGATAAGAAGACCGGCAAAAAACAGAAAAACGGTGAAAAGAAGAAAACAAGCGATAAAAAGGGTACTGATAAAAAAGGAAAAAATGGGAAAGACAAGTATGAGATAGGACTATACTCTACCAGACTGGAGTTTACCCATCCGATTACAGGGGAAGAAATCATTCTGCATAGAGAACCGGAGGGGGCTGCATTTGAAATAGCTGACCAGATGGACTGGTAAAAAATAATTGTAGACACAACTATGATATGGTAGAATGCTCATGACTTATCCGTAGGGCATGGGGCTTTATTTAAAAAAGTGATTGTGTTAGAATAGCATTTAGCATAAAATGAACTATCATTTAAAGAATAGGAAAAGAGGAAAGAATTATGGCAGACAAGAAGGTTGAAGCAATAACTTCCATGGAGGAAGATTTTGCTCAGTGGTATACTGATGTAGTTGTTAAGGCTGACCTTACAGGCTACACAAGCGTTAAGGGTTTTATGGTTTTGAAGCCTGCCGGCTACGCTATCTGGGAGCTGATACAGAGTCAGCTGGATAAGAGATTTAAGGATACAGGTGTTGAAAATGTATATCTTCCTATGCTGATTCCCGAGGGACTTCTTCAGAAGGAGAAGGATCACGTAGAGGGATTTGCTCCGGAGGTTGCATGGGTAACACATGGCGGACTCAGTGAGCTTCAGGAAAAGCTTTGTGTAAGACCTACATCAGAGACTCTTTTCTGCGATTTCTATCAGAAGGATATAACCTCATACAGAGACCTTCCAAAGGTATATAACCAGTGGTGTTCAGTTGTTCGCTGGGAGAAGGAGACCAGACCTTTCCTTCGTTCCAGAGAATTCCTGTGGCAGGAAGGACATACAGCTCACGCTACTGAGGAAGAAGCTCAGGAGAGAACCATTCAGATGTTAAATGTATATGCTGATTTCTGTGAGCAGGTTCTCGCTATCCCTGTTGTTAAGGGACAGAAGACCGAGAAGGAGAAGTTTGCAGGAGCAGTTGCTACTTATACCATAGAGGCACTTATGCATGACGGTAAGGCACTTCAGTCAGGAACAAGCCACAACTTCGGTGATGGTTTTGCGCAGGCCTTCGGTGTACAGTATACAGATAAGAACAATCAGCTGCAGTACGTTCATCAGACATCATGGGGTGTAACTACCAGACTTATCGGAGCTATTATCATGGTACATGGTGACAATAACGGACTTAAGCTTCCGCCACTTGTGGCACCAACTCAGGTAATGATCGTACCTATCCAGCAGAAGAAGGAAGGCGTTCTTGAGAAGGCAGAGGATCTTAAGAACAGACTCAGCTCTGTAGCAAGAGTAAAGGTTGATGCTACAGATAAGTCACCCGGATTCAAATTTGCAGAGTGTGAGATGAGAGGAATTCCTATCAGAGTTGAGGTAGGACCTCGTGATATTGAGAATAATCAGTGTGTAGTTGTAAGACGTGATACAGGTGAGAAGATAACAGTAAGTATGGATGAGCTTGAAGCAAAGGTTCAGGAGCTTCTCGTTACTATCCAGAAGGATATGCTTGAGGCTGCAAGAGCACACAGAGATTCTCACACATATACAGCAAAGAACTGGGATGAGTTCGTTGATATCGTAAATAACAAACCGGGCTTCATCAAGGGCATGTGGTGCGGCGAGACAGAATGCG
Source organism: uncultured Lachnospiraceae bacterium (assembly GCA_902781895.1). GTDB lineage: Bacteria > Bacillota > Clostridia > Lachnospirales > Lachnospiraceae > Eubacterium_Q. The sequence goes on along the minus strand of CACZLA010000002.1, from coordinate 19,566 downwards.
AAGAGAATATCAAGGCTGAGACCGGAGCAACAACCAGATGTATGCCTTTTGAACAGGAGCAGATCTCAGACGTTTGCGTCTGCTGTGGAAAGCCTGCAAAGAAAATGGTTTACTTTGGTAGGGCATACTAGAAATTACTGCTGTAATTCCGGAAGCAGTATCAGTTTATAGGAATCTTTTTCGGTTTTAGAAGCTACGGAATACTTTATTCTTCCCACTGAACCACCGGTTTGTGAAAGTGTTACCATACTATCCGGAGTGAAGGCTTCATAATCATTAATAAAAGAAGACGCGGAGTTTATCTGCTCTTCAATCTTCTTTGCTGAAGTCGATGTGGTCGAAACTTCTTCTGTTGAATAACGCTTATAAGTGTTATCAGAGGTTACGGTAGTAAATAAACCTGTGGTTTCTGCGGAGTCATCGTCAGCGTCGATGATATATGAGGTAGTGTAGCTTGTTGATATGAAATTATCTAAAAGATATGAAGAGTTGGAAAGCTTTGGCGAGAAACTGCCGAAGCTTTCTTTTGTAGTTGCCTCTGCATACAGAATATCTCCATTTTCGGAAACAATAAATCTGTGGGTTTCGGAATTATCATATTTGGTAAAGGTGATATCCCAGAAATATGCAGCATATGTTCTGAAGGTCTTATCAAGTGCCCTGTATGGCTTTGCCTCCCATGCATACCAGTTATCAGAGTTGGATGACAGGGAACAAGGATATAATCCCTTGGTATAGAGTCCATTTACATGTGTTACTGTAAGGGTTTTTATTCCGAAGTCCGTAATATTGCAGTCTTCGGGAGATACGGGTCTTACCTCACTGTCCCAGACTCCTGATATAAGCTGCAGGCACTGCTCACTTGTAAGAAGAGTGGATGCATTTTTTATGATAGATTCGGATGGCCCTGAATAATAGTCGGAGGGTACATCACTGACCTTGTCATAATGAGAATCCATCTCTTTATGTATCAGGAAATCGGGCAGAAAAACTGCACACCCTGCTATAAGGAGTGTGATAAATATAAGTATGTAATATTTAAACTGGCGTTTTATCATTCTTCTTCCTCGTACATAGTGCAGTCAAATGTTACTATCATTCTTGTTCCTTCGCCAAGCTTACTTTCTATCTTCAGATCGGCATTATGCTCCTTAAGGATGGCAGAAACCAGAGACATACCAAGTCCTGCACCGCCTTCCTTTCTGGAACGGGATTTATCTACCATATAGAATTCGTCACATATCTTTTCAATATCTTCTTCGCTGATACCTATTCCGTGGTCTTCAACAGTGAAGATATATTTGTCGGACTCTTCGTTTTTTTTGTCTGACGGAATATATTTTCCGGTAAAGCTTATTTCGTCCCCTTTTTCAGATGCTTTTCTGGCATTGTCCAGAATATTGATAAATGCAGTCTTAAGAAGAGGGCTGTCTCCGATGATATTTGCATTTTCGAAATCATAGGTTAATGTAAGACCGGCTTTTTCTATAGATGGAAGGACTGTATCGATAACAGCTTCACCCAGTCCCCGGGTATTAACTTCCTGCTTTGGTATCTCTCCATCCTTCAGATATATAAGATCAAACAGGTGGGAGGACATCTGCTCGAGACGTTTTCCTTCGGAAACTATATAGTTTGCTGCCAGTATCTCGTCCTCTCTTGGGAGATCGACGGAACGTATAGTATCAGCGTAGCCGATGATGGTAGTCATAGGTGTTTTTATCTCGTGGGTAAAGTCTGCAACAAACTGATCACGACGGTGTATCATATCGCTGAGCTCATCGATATGATTTTCAACGGAATCTGCCATATGATTAAATTTGTCTGACAAAAGACCTATTTCATCTCCTGATTTGATATCACTTCTTGTATTGAAGCTTCCCTCGGAGAATTCGTCGGTAACAGAATTCAGCTTTTCGAGATTTCTTGTAAGGATCTTACTGAATACAAATATAAACAGACCGGAGATACAGAGCATGATGATGATAAATGTTCTGAAGTCCCTTACGGAGTTATTCATCAGCTGCTTCGTGTCAGTTATATCTCGTTTAGTGATAATGTTAAGAACGTGGCTGTCTATGGTGCTGGTAGAATTTATATAGATATAATCTTTATTTCCTTCTTCGGTAAGGACATATTTCTTTTTATATGTGGTAGTCACCTCATCATTCAGGACGGAAGGGAGAGAAAGCTCTTTATTTGTAGTATAGACAATGTTCTGATCGTATCTTACAAAAAGCTGTGTAGAGTCATTCAGGATACCTGCGGATACCTGCTGGGAAACATCCGGAAGTACATCAGCCAAATGAATGGGATCATTATTGATAGTATCCAGCAGGGAGTATTCCATAACAGACTGAACAAGGTTGTTTTCGGTAACTGCATTTTTTACCTGGGCATCCATCATGATCTTGTTCTGTCGGGACATCATAAGAAAGCCTGATACAGACAGGGCGAGGGATATCAGTATGATGTTGATAAGTAAGACCTTGTGTCTGAATTTCATGATAATACTCCGGAGAAATGGTATCTATAGGATAACAGCGCTTCTTATTATTTATCCGATAAACGATAACCGGTGCTGTAAACGGTTACAAGTTCATTTTTCAGATTCAGCTTTTTTCTCAGCCTCTGGACATGAAGATCCACGGTTCTGGATTCAGGCTGCCATTCGGTTTCCCAGATGGTCTCGAATATCTTGTCTTTAAACAGAGTCATATTTACATTTCTGACAAACAAAACGAGAAGCTCAAACTCCTTCGGTGTAAGCTTTATCTCTTCAGTACCCCTGGTAACGACTCTGTTTTCAGTATCTATGACCAAATCCTTAAACTTAAGACTGGTTTCTGTTTTATTGTATCTTCTGAGAACGATGTTGATACGGGCAAGAAGCTCAACTATTTCAAAAGGTTTTACGATATAGTCTTCCGCTCCCGATGTAAGACCCTTGATACGATTGTCCAGTGATGCCATGGCAGTGATAAAGATAACGGGAATTCCCATAGGTCTTATATACTCCATCAGTTCGTATCCATTTATTTCCGGAAGCATGATATCCAGAAGTATCAGATCGAAGCTCTGATTTTCTTCCAGAAGATCTGCGGCGTCGCGTCCGTTGTAGAGAGCCGTGCATTTGTAGCCTGCTCTTGTAAGATTCATGACCATGAGGTCGGAGATAGGTTTTTCATCCTCGACGATAAGAAGCTTAATCATTCTGCACCTCTAATAATAAAAATATGTTTCAGTATATCATATATTTGTATCTTAATTGTATAAAAATAGATACAATGTTGATGCAATGTAGTTTTATACTTCGTTTATACTCGGGTAAAAAGGAAAACTATTTCTTGTGAAGGAAGGATAAGTATTATGAGAAAACAAGGTCGTAGGAAACTAACAGCATTATCCTTAAGTTTACTTTTTGCATTATCTGTTTCCGGATGCGGAAAAAAGGAAACTGTGGTTGAGGATTACGGTTCAACCGATGTTGTGACAGAAAGCTCTGAGACGGATGCAGACTATAGTCAGGGAGACGGAAAAACTCTGAAAGAGATGTTTGGAGACAGGGTAAAATGGAAGGAAACTATCGGCGTTCAGGGAGTGAGCACAAAGGTTGATCTTTCGATAAATGTACCGGATACGGATTTCCTGAATGTTTATAAGTCAAGGAGTGTCAGTCACGATCAGGCAGACGAGGACAGAATCGTAAAGGCTCTATTCGGGGATACGGGAAAGAAGCTGGAAGAATTAAAATATACAAATGAAACCGACTATATAACATTTCTTGATAAGTATAGAGATATACTTAACTATATGGAAGGGAAAGGCTATGACTTCTTTGATGATCCGGAAGCTTTCGAAGAGGAGAAAGGCGCTATAGATTCCGGTTTTCCGGAGGTTTACAGATGGCTGGATGAAACCAATCGTTATATTCATATGTACGAGGGTGAATATAACGGAATAAAGTATGGTCTTTTACTTGCATATGATGGAGATTCCGAGATAAAGTATGTATTTCTGGATCCTATAAGCATAAAAGACTATTTTCCCGATAAGGATTATAAAACCATGGTTTATGAGACAAACACACAAACCATGGAAAAGATATCCGATGTAAAAAATGAGTGCAGTATGTCTTATGAAGATGCGACAAAAAAAGCTCAGGAATTTCTCAAAGAAATTATCGGATTAAATGAGGCTGATAATTGTGTGGGAAGATCATCGGATCTGTATCATGCTATGGCGGGACTGCCTATGTATGGTTTGGGATATAATGACGGAGGTCCTGTAGCACTTACTTTTTCGGATAAGGATTATGTGAGTACACTTCAGAACAGTAATGTCGGATCGGGTGCAATAGGTATTGAAAGACTTGCTGCACAGAAGGATCTGATGAGAGAAGGTATGGAAAAGTATAAGTGTTCGTATTATGAGTTTCTGATGAAGAACAACACAGCAGGTACTGAGGATCCGACCTTATCGAGAAACGGTTATGCGGTTTATCTTCAGTCACCTACAGCTGAGGTAATAAAAATGGAAAACATGTATTCCATGGATACCGGAAATACCGGAGTGATAAAGATGACCGATAAGGGTGTCTATGGAGCAGAACTCCTGTTATTTTATGAAACTGAGGAAATAGTAGAGGATGTGGAGCTTCTGGATTTTGAAAAGATAAAAACATCACTTAAAAATGCACTTGAAGAAAAGCTGGATATGAAGAAAATGGGTGATACGGATATACTGAATATTACTATGGGTGCCCTTAAGTATGAATCCTATTGCAGTGACGAGAACAGTGATAAGTATTCCCAGATTCCGGTCTGGACCTTCTATGTTGAGTCTGGAAATGTTGATTATGGAGAGGACGGAGTAACCGGTCTGGCAGAAATATCCATAAATGCTATGGACGGATCTGTAAATCGTTTTGAAGATGGTAATGGTTATTCAATGACAGGTGGAGGCTCCGATGAGGAGACCATGGAAGTAGATGATGGTGAATAGTAGGAATAGAAAAAGAAATCTCCGAATATCAAAGAGCAGACGTACTGCCACATGTGCAGTGCTTCTGTCTCTTTTGGTGCTTTCAGGCTGCGGAGAAAAAGATATGGATGCACTGGTTCCGCCAAAGGATGTAACCTATACAGGGGTTGAACAGGATACTGCAGTGGTAGAAAAGGGAGATATCTCTCCGGTTTTTGAAAAGGTGATCAATCTTGCCGGAGCCGAGGAAACCACCTACAGAATAGAAAAAAACAAGTATGACGATATGGTAGCCATGTACAAAGCGGAGTTCGGAAAGCTTCACGTTGCAGTGGGTGACTATGTTCATGCAGGAGATACTCTGGTTTCATTTACCTCGGAACGACTGAACAAGGAGCTGAAGGAAAACCAGGATAATAAAGCTCAGGCAGTTTTACAGAAAGAGCATTATCAGAATCTGATGCAGCTTGATTCGAGTCTGGATTACAGTTATGAGATTTCCAATCTGGACGAGCAGATAAAGGTTGCGGATATGTACATTTCTGATGTGAATTCAACCTATAGTTCGATAAATATCATAGCTGAGGGTGACGGAGTTGTAAGCTTTGTGGATCCTTCACTTGAGGATGGATTTATGTCAGTGGGAGTTCCCCTTATAAGAGTATCTGTTGATGCAGGATATTATGAAATGGATCTTACCGAGGATGGGGATACGGCAAGCTCGGGAGATGCTCTTACAACAACGGATGTGGAGTTCCATGTCGGAGATAGGTTTAAAGCAAAAACATATCTCAGTGAATATGAGGTAGAGGTGATAGGTGATCCGTCTCAGACAAATGAAGAGGGTGAGGAGAGTACCCCGACAGATGCGATAATATCCGGAAAGGTCTATTTTAAGCTTCTGGGAGACGAGACGCTAAAGGAAAATACATTGATGCTTACAGCAGAAATGCCGGAGATAAAGAATGCTTTATATGTTGATAAAAAAGCAATCATCGAAAATGAAGGACGAAACTACGTCTATAAGGATGTGGACGGAGAATATATAGCTACCGAGGTAACCGTTGGTGCAAATATCGGTCAGTATGTAATAATCAAGGAAGGACTGGAAGAGGGAGATGTGGTTTCTTTATCGGATTAAAAAACAGAATAAACGAACTATAAAAGCCCGTATATCCGCGGTTCTTGTTTGTGTACAGATATTATCGCTGCTGACGATTATGACAGGATGTTCTTCGAATAGTGGAGATATTCCCGCACTTGAAGAACCGAAGGAGGCAGCATCGGCATATCGTCCGGTAAGTAAAAGAGTAGTGGGAACGGTAGAGATGTTTTACGGCACGGTAGTTCCTATGGAATATCCCTGCTTTACGAAGGAAGGAACAGACCTGGCAGAGCTGTGCGTTGCAGTAGGCGACTATGTTAATGAGGGAGATGTTATTGCAAGAGAAGTGAGTGATTCCGGTGCCGAGCAGATAACAACTCTGAAAAATGAGATCGCTTCTCTGAAAAGAGAGCGGGAGAATGTACAAAATACATCTGACAAGACTCTTGAAAAGCTGGATTATGAAAAGAAGATCGAGGAGTATCTTCAGGATAATGAGGGAATACAGAAGAAGGCAAAAGAGATAGAGACAGAAACCGAAAATCAGAGATACAACCTTGCGGTGATCGACAAAAAGATAAGCAGTAAAAACTCCGAGCTGTCCGAGCTTCAGAGTAAGTCACAGACAGCGGTTTATACGGCACCTGTGTCTGGTTATGTATCATTTGTCAAGGATCTCAGTCAGAGTAACCATGTTGAAGCAGGTGAAAATATAGCGGTTATTATGGACATGAACGATCTTTATATAGAGGTTGCCGGTAAGACCATAGATAAATATGAGTATACGGATTATAAAAGCAAATGGACCTATATAAATGGAAAAAAAGCCTATATAAAAGAAAGAGAATATACAAATGATGAGGTATCATTTGCGAAATCTGTAAAGAAGAATCCATACATACAGTTCACGGTTCCGGGGGAAAAGCTTACTCCCGGGGTTGACATGGTTCTTTATTTTATGAACACCGATGATACTGAAAAGCTGGCAGTGGGAAACGACTCTGTTTACAGAGAAAACGGCGAGGAGTTTGTCTATGTCAGAAGTGCAACCAATACAGATGCCAGTGAAAAACGAAAGGTTGAACTGGGTGTGGCAGGGGAAAATTATACGGAGGTTGTTTCCGGTCTCGATGAAGGAGAGATGGTATATTACAGAAACGCTGCCGCCATTCCCACAAAGTATGAAACTGCTACAGCCGGTCTTGCAGACTATGCCGAGAAATGCGAGACGGAGTTTATAAATATAGCATATCCTTACAGCAGAGTTTATACAGCCGATTATTCCGGAAAGGTTGATGAGGTGCATATTATCGGAGCTGCAAGTGAAGGTGATGCACTCTATAAAATGGAAACCAATATCGGAAAAGCTGATATAGAGGATGCCAGAGGTGCTATAAAAGAGCTGGATAATGACAGGGAAAGAGCAGCGAAGGATTTTGAGAAGAATAAAACGGATCTTGAATCAGTTATCAGTGCAGCCGGAGGAATAAATATAGAAGATTTCGGTACCGATACGGATGCCATCAGAGAAAATATGTATCTGGCTGAGAGAACTCAGTGCGATCTGGATATCCTGACGTATAATGAAGAATTTTCGAAGGCAGAGTATAGTGCAAACAAAGCTATATTCCAGACAAGATATCAGGATCTGTCAAATTCTGTGAATGGAGATGGATCGGGATACACAAAGTTTGCTCAGGAGGACGGAAACATCAATTCACTGTCCATAAGCAATTTTACCAGAGTAGAAAAAAGCCAGTACATTCTCACTGAACAGTACAGAAAAGAGGAAGACGGGTTTACAAGATTCCAGGTAATAGTTGATTCCAAGGATCCTTCAAATCCCAGCGTAAATCCGAAGATAGGAGAAGAGATAACTCTTTATACAAAGGAAAAAAGCTGGACCGGAGAATGTCTCGGGCTGAATGGAAGCAGTGACAGATATATTCTGTTCACAAGGGACGGAAAACCACACTCTACTTTTTCCAGTCCATTTTATAAGCATGTAGATTATCAGTTCTATTTACGAATAGATGACGAGATATCCGAAGAGGACCTGGAAGGTGCGAAGATAAAGTTCAACGGAAAAGAAATGAAGCAGGTAATAGTGGTTCCGGGAACATCTGTAAAGACCGAATATGACAAGATGGCTCAGAAGGACAGGTATTATGTCTGGAAGGTAGAAAACGGAGAGATAGTAAAGGAATACGTTACAATACATGAAACAGTTGCTCCAACAGGAAAAGTATATGTACTGGATGGCGTTAATGTGGGAGATAAGCTACTCAAATGATAAGATATATACTAACTAAGATTATAAATAAATATAGGCTATATCTTTGTCTTGTGATCGGAAACATTTCCATCATTATGGTTTTCGCACTTATGATGATGTTCAGAGATGGATCAAGGATGAAGCTGATCCAAAGAGGCTTCACTAGTGAGTATGAGGTCAGTGGAGAATTTCCTGCAACCCTTACAAGAGACGGAAAGATAAACGGTGAAGCTTTAGGGGAAGATGTATCCGGAACCATCACCAATACATTAAAAAGCTATGAGGATTCATGGAATAAGTATTTGGAAATACCGGTAATTGCATCTCAGAGATTAGTTTATTTTACAGGTTCCGAGGCGGAATATTCCTATCACAAAGGTAAAAGTCTGGGCTTTGGATATTTAGAGGATGGATTAAAGGAAGGCGGGATTTCAGATCATTACGATATAGTATCCGGAGCCGATCTATATGGTGATATTTCCCGATATACGGAAAATGGAGTCGATATCCCAGAAGGTGCTGTTCCCTGTCTTGTGAGTCAGTATACTGCCGACGGTTACGGGCTTGTTCCGGGAGAGGTAATAAGCTATGAAAAACTGGTTTATGGAGATGAGATAGGTGATGAGCCGGTACTTACTCTTTATGTCAGCGGAATCATTTCAGAAAAGAAAGATGATTATTTCTGGATCCATTCTCTGAGCGATATGGGATATACGGCTATTATTGACAAAAAAGATTTTTGCAGGATAGCAAAGGAACACCCGAAGCAGATGCATTATGAAACAGGTGTATCCTATGATTACAGATATATAAATACAGAAAACATTTATGATATTGAAAGTGTTATTAAACAGTTCCACCAGAAGGATGAAAATCTGAAGGAGCCAATCACCCCCATAATAGCTGATTATAAGGAAAACAGTAAGTCCGTAGGACAGATGCTTTATGTTATCGTTCTTCCTTTGATCATTCTGGTACTTATATTCATCGGCATGATAGCTTTCAGGATCATCGACTCGGAAAATGGAGAGCTTACAACTCTCAGAAACAGAGGTCTAAGTAAACTGCGTCTTATCGGAATGTATCTGGTTCAGTCCATTTTCCTTGCAGGACTTAGTGTGCCTCTGGGTGTGGTTGCCGGATATCTGTTCGGAAAGATGGTTGCCGGCGTTGATGATTTCATGGGATTTTCCTTCGGCGGAAATGATATCAGCGTCAAGGATTACGGATATAATCAGATGATGCTGTATGCAGGTCTTGTAGGTGCCTTTCTTGCAATCATAGTAATGATGGTTCCCGTATTTGTGGCATTTAAGAAAAAGAAGAGCAGAAGAAAAAATACATCTACTCCTGCCTGGGAGAAGTATTTCCTGGATATTATCCTTCTGGCAGTATCAGTATATCTGCTCATCAATTATAACAAACAGATACCGAGTCTTTCTTCAGGAGTACTGAATGGGGATGGAATAGATCCTGTAATATTTATCAATTCCACGCTGTTCCTTTTTGCCTGCGGAATGCTGATGCTGAGACTGATATTCTATATAGTCAGATTCATATACAAGATGGGGGCAAAGAAATTCGGACCTGTTACTTATGCGGGAATCCTGGAAATCCTAAGAACAAGAAGTGCATCGGCTGTTATATCAATATTCCTTGTTATGACGGTTGCCATGAGTGTTTTTAATGCAAATATGGCAAGGACGATAAATGCAAACAAAGAAGCGAGACTTCAGTATGAATGCGGTGCTGATGTAAGAATACAGGAAAAATGGCCGCTTCAGCTGATGAGAGCCTCAGCATCTGCACCTATAAGATGGAGATATAACGAACCAAGCTATGAGGATTATAATAAGCTGATCGATAGTGGTACATTCAGCAGTCTTACAAAGGTTTTGATCACAGACAGGGCAAAGGCTTCCTACAAGGGTAAAGAGGATCTGGATATAACATTTATGGCTGTTAACACGAAGGAATTCGGCGAGACTGCAAGGCTCAGATCCGACCTAAATAAAGAACACTGGTATAATTATCTGAACGCTCTGGCAGAGGAGCCGGACGGAGTGATCATATCCAGAAGTATTGCCGAAAAATATGATGCAAAGGTGGGAGACAGTATAGTCTGCCATATGATCGCCCCGAGGGTAGTTAATGACCCGGATCCCTATGCAACGGTGAATTATAAGATAGTTGCCATAGTAGATGCCTGGCCGGGATATAATAATTATAAATACATTTTAGCGGAAGACGGAAAGATAAAGGAAACCGAAAACTATCTCATGGTTGCGAATTTCGGAAATGCATACTCAAGCTTCGGAGTTCTTCCATATGAAGTATGGGGCAGCACTGAGAAGTCGGAGGGAACTGATAACTACGGTGATGGTGTAGAGGAAGATGAAGTAACTGCCAAGCTGAAGGATATTTACGGTGATAGCGGCAGAACTGTTGAGAGCGTAAATACCTGGAAAACAGAACTTCAGAAAGAAAAATCCACGGCTATAATCCAGATAACAAATGGTTTGTTTACGGCGGATTTCCTGATAGCCATTATCCTCTGTATTGTAGGTTATATGATCTACTGGATTACTTCCATCAGAGACAGAGAGCTGCTGTTCGGAATTTACAGAGCACAGGGTATAACGAAAAAAGAAATAAACAGAATGCTGGTAATAGAGCAGACCTTCCTGTCCATCATGTCCATACTTGCAGGAATAATTGCCGGTGTACTTGCCTCAAAATTCTTCGCAAAAGTTTTTGCTGCAGTATACCTGCCGGAGAAACATTCCGTAGCTGTATTTGACAGTGCTTACGGAGGAGATATGATCAGACTGGGAGTGGTTCTTCTGATAGTAGTGGCAATCTGTTTCATCTGGATCAGAAGAATAGTAAAGGGTCTGAATATAACCGAAGCACTTAAGCTTGGTGAGGACTCATAAAGAGTGAATCCGATAAAACATATAGTAGTAAAATAATAATAGGTAAAACTATGGATAATCATGTAGATGTAAATCAGGAAAACGTACAACAAAATATACAGTCTGATATGCAGTATGGTACGCAGGAAAACATACTGGTAACCAAGGATCTTGTAAAGTCGTATCAGATCGGTGACGGAGGAGTACTTACAGTACTGGATCATGTTAATTATGAATTTCCGAAGGGAAAGCTTATTATGATAATGGGAAGATCCGGTTCGGGAAAGACGACCCTCATGAACATTCTCAGCACCTTGGATGAAGCAACCTCCGGAGAGGTGTATTTCGGGGATATGAGTTATTCTCAGATGAGCACAAAAGAGAAGGAAAAGATGAGACGTCACAGGATAGGCTTTGTATTCCAGTCAGTCGCTCTGATCCCGGTTATGACTGCTTATGAGAATATCGACTTTGCACTGAGAACAGCACAGTATAAGGGTGAAGAGGGCGAAAGTCCCGATAAAGCCAGAGATAAGAAGATAAAGGAAGTTCTGGCCAGTGTAGGACTTGAAGACCGCGCGAAGCATTTCCCTGCAGAGTTGTCAGGTGGTGAGAGGCAGAGAGTAGCCATAGCCAGAGCCATGGCCATTAACCCCGAGCTGATATTTGCGGATGAGCCCACGGGTGCTCTGGATACCAGTGCCGGTATCTATGTAGCCGAGCTGTTTAAAAGGCTGACGGTTGAAAAAGGGATAACGGTAATAATGACAACCCATGATGTGAGGCTGGCAGATCTTGCCGACAAATTGATACAGTTGTAAATAGTGCAGTTGCAGAACAGTAAATAAATCTATCGATAGTAAAGCATGGAAGCTTGGAAAAGGAAACACCATGGAAGAGAAGATTTTCGAATATGAAAGAGTAGAGCAGGAAGGGCCTGCGCCATATATAAAATGCGACAGTCTTGTCAGAATTTTCAAATCCGAAGGTATAGAGGTTATGGCTCTTCAGGGACTTGATCTCGAAGTGCAGGAGGGGGAATTCATGGCAGTTATCGGTAAGTCCGGAAGTGGTAAATCCACGCTGCTGAATCTTCTGGGTGCACTTGACAGACCCAGTGCAGGATATGTGGCATATGACGGGGTGAACCTGAATGAAATGTCGGATGCCGAGCTGGCAGAATTCAGAAATAAAAATATAGGTTTTGTATGGCAGAAAAATACTGACAATCTGCTTAATTATCTGACGGCAGTTGAAAATGTGGAGATGCCGCTGCTTTTCTCGAAAATGTCTAAGAAGGAAAAAAGAAAGAAGGCAGAGGAAATGCTGGATGCGGTCGGCCTCTCTCATAAGTATAAGAGCTACCCGACACAGATGTCCGGTGGTGAGCAGCAGAGAGTTGCCATAGCTGCGGCTCTTGTAAATGAACCAAAGCTCCTTCTCATGGACGAGCCCACAGGAGCGGTGGACAAAGCAACTTCCATAATGCTTCAGGATCTATTCAGAGAGATAAATATGAAGCTGGGTATCACTATAATTATTGTTACACACGATATAAGTCTTGCAGACCGGGTTGACCGAGTTGTAATGATATCGGATGGAAAGGTCAGCTCTGAGCGTGTCCTTAAGGAAGAATATAAGAGAAAGATCGAGGCAGGTGAGTCGCTTCTTGATGAGATGAAGGACAGCGGTTCAGAGACTGAAACCGAGACTGCCGCAGATCTGTCCCATGAGGAATTCTCCATACTTGATAAGGCCGGACGAGTAAGACTGTCTGCAGAGATGCGAGAGGCTGCCGGAATTGACAGTAACCGTGTTAAGATAGATATTGTAGATGGTAAGATCGTTATTTCAAATGAGAATTAGAAGATGAAAGCATGTTACTTGCAACTGATGATGAAATGTGGCTTGTGACATGCTTTTTTGATTGAGGATAATATGGTATAATGTCTTTCTAGTGTCATAGTTTATAAAAATCAGGAGCATATCGTGAAAATACAGATTCCCCGGGATGTGGCATTCATCCTAAGCGAACTGAATAAGGCAGGTCACGAGGCATATGCCGTAGGCGGCTGTGTAAGGGACAGTATCCTGGGAAGAGCACCCAGTGACTGGGACATTACCACATCAGCTAAACCGGAAGAGGTAAAGCAGGTGTTCCGAAGAACCATAGATACGGGTATACAGCACGGAACAGTAACAGTCATGCTAAAAAGCAGGGGATATGAGGTTACAACCTACAGGATAGACGGGGAATATACAGATCACCGCAGACCGGATGATGTGACATTTACGGGAGAGCTTTCGGAAGATCTGAAAAGACGTGACTTCACTATCAATGCTATGGCATATAATGATGAGCAGGGGCTTGTGGATCTCTTCGGAGGAACTGAGGATCTTGAGAAGGGAATCATCAGATGTGTGGGAGATCCCGATGAGAGATTTGATGAGGATGCCCTGAGGATCATGAGAGCAGTAAGATTTGCTGCTCAGCTGGATTTTGTAATTGATGAAGATACAAGGAATGCAGCAGCGAAGCACGCTGAAGACTTAAGACAGGTAAGCGCGGAACGTATAGAGACAGAGCTGACAAAGCTGATCATGTCCGATCATCCGGAAAAACTGATGGATATGTATGAGCTCGGAATCACAAAGATCATACTTCCGGAGTTTGACCTGATGATTGATACAAAGCAGAACACACCGTACCATTTGTATGATGTGGGCAGACATACCATAGAGGTTATGAAAAACGTTTCTCCGACTAAGGTCATGAGATATACTGCCCTTCTGCATGATACGGGAAAGCCTTACTGTAAGACGACGGATGAAGCAAATATTGACCATTTTAAAGGTCATGCATTTAAGAGTGAGAAGATAGCTGAAAAGGTTTTAAAAAGACTCAGGATGGACAACAAAACCATAAATGATGTTAAGACTCTGGTTTTGTGGCATGATTTCGGAATAGGCGGACCACTTTCAAAAAAGGGTGTCAGAAAGATGCTCAGCAAGATGGGAGAAGAATATTTCGATCAGTATCTGGAAATAAAGTATGCCGATATAGCCGGGCAGAGCGATTACAGACTGTCCCAGCGAAAGAAGGTTGTGGAGGATACAGTCAGATACCATGATGAGATTGTAGCCGAGGGTGATGCCCTGTCCATAAAGGAGCTTCAGATAAACGGAAAAGATCTGATGAACATGGGCATAAAGCCCGGACCTGAGATGGGAAAGATATTAAACGAACTCATGGAAAAGGTTCTTGAAAAGCCTGAGTTGAATAAGAAAGAATTACTGGCCGCAGAGGTGGCAGATAAATATTTGAAAATGAAAGGACGTTAGAAATGACAGATTATTCATTAAAAATAAAGGTGGATCAGGCATATAAACTGATGGATGATATACAGGTTTCAAATCCCGAGCTTACCAGAACAACCGGGATGACACTCAGGGAGATGCTTAAGTATAATCTGCTTCAGTTCACCGGATTTCTTTTTGAATCAGACGGAACAGACGGAAGAGCGGAGCTTGCATTTATCTCAGACCATTTCGGAACGTATATGACCATATCACAGTTCCTGAATTTTAAATATGGGAAATGTATGGATGAGGGATTCATCAATACCCCTCCGAGATGCCTGCTGTACATAGTAAAGAATGACCTTACCGCCGGCTCGGTAAAAGCTTCCAACGGACGACCTGTTTCAAAAGAAATAGTTGATCTGTTCAAGGAGGTGGGAACAGCATTTATTGCACTGAATGGAGAGTCGGTTACGGAAATAGCAAATCTGTCGAATTACTCACTTATGCTGGACGATTTCCTTAAGCAGTACGGACTCTATTTTACAGATATGAAGGGCGGAATACGAAACAATCCAAAGAGTATGGACCTCAGAGGAAATAAAAATGCAAATATAAAAAATGCCATGGCTGAGGCGAAGAAGAAAGCAGCTAATAATGCCATGTCCAAGGAAGGGCTGGATGTTGAGCAGCCGGAGACTTTGGAACAGCTGATGGAGGAACTGAATTCACTTATCGGCCTCAAGTCCGTGAAACAGGACCTGACAAACCTTATCAATCTTGTAAAGATAAGAAAGATACGTGAAGAGAGAGGCATGAAGCAGCCGGATATAACACTTCACCTTGTTTTCTCAGGTAATCCGGGAACAGGTAAGACAACTGTTGCAAGACTTCTGGCTAAGATATATAAGGTACTTGGTGTAGTAAGCCAGGGACAGCTGGTTGAGGTTGACCGTTCAAATCTCGTTGTGGGATATGTAGGCCAGACTGCAACCCAGACTGCAGAGGTGGTTCAGAGTGCCATCGGCGGAGTGCTGTTTATAGACGAGGCATATACACTGACAAAGGCCGGAGATGATAAGGATTTCGGACAGGAGGCAGTGGATACACTCCTTAAGCTTATGGAGGATAACAGAGATGATCTGATAGTCATCGTTGCCGGTTATACCGATAAGATGGAGGAGTTTGTAAATTCAAATCCGGGACTGAAGTCCAGATTTAATAAATACATCTTCTTTAACGATTACACCGGCAAGGAGCTGAAGAAGATATTTGATTCCATGTGCAAGAAACAGGAATATGTGACTGACAAGGAAGCATCAAAGTATGTAGAAGAATATCTGACTACAAGGGCAAAGAAGCATGAGGAAAACTTTGCAAATGCTAGAGAGGCCCGCAATTACCTGGAACGCTGTATCGAAAGACAGGCCTCCAGAATCGTTAAGTTCGATGACCTCAGTGACGATCAGCTTAGAACACTGACGATAGAAGATGTGAAGGAATAAATAAAACAGTTGCAGAATTAATTGAAAGATTATATAATTAACAAGCTGATTTATTAAACTGATCAGGTTCAGATAAGTCAGTCTAAGGCCCAGTGGCTCAGTTGGTTAGAGCGCCGCCCTGTCACGGCGGAGGTCACGAGTTCGAGTCTCGTCTGGGTCGTTTGAGTCGTCGATTTATTTCATAAATCGATGACAATCGGAACGCACTGCATCGCTTTACGCATCTCTTCGAGATGCTGCAACCGTTGCAGGTGCTTCGGAACATCACTTGCGTGATGTTCATATAGTCGTCGATTTATTTCATAAATCGATGACTAAGCCGGCGTGGCGGAATTGGCAGACGCCCGGGACTTAAAATCCCGTGAGGAGCGATCCTCGTACCGGTTCGACCCCGGTCGCCGGCATGTATTAAAATAATGGGATACCTCGTATGGGGTATCCCATTATTTTATTCAGCCGGCAGGTTTCAAACCAGGCTGCTTTGCAGCCTAGTTTGACCTGCGGGCTGAATCATAGATTCAGCTGTGCTAAACGGTGCCCACAGGGCACCA
The DNA here is from genome assembly GCA_902781895.1 of uncultured Lachnospiraceae bacterium. Lineage (GTDB taxonomy): Bacteria > Bacillota > Clostridia > Lachnospirales > Lachnospiraceae > Eubacterium_Q. Next base: position 2,932 of record CACZLA010000002.1, on the reverse strand, counting down.
GCACCAGTCGCCGGCAATATCATCTACCCCTTATGAATGTTGTTAGTTTATAAGGGGTTTTAACTTGCCAGATCACGTTTAGTATAAATATAATATGTGGCTGCGATGGTTATGATGATGACTGTCGCAGCTATTATTATGCTGAAATCCGGAGCGGCTTTTCCAGAAAGAATCTCGGATGCATTTGCATAGGAATAGGGACCGATGAACAGATAGTCTTTGAGATTCTTTAGAACTCTTCCCATTATGTCATAGCCATAGGAGAGAAGTGCGACTCCAAGTCCGATAGCAAAACGGTTCTTTGTTGACATTGCAGAGATCAGAAGACATATGGAACCGATCTCTATATTCATAAGAAGCATACTTCCCATAAATATAAGCATTTCTTTCCAGAGGATTTCTTCTCCGAGACATACAAATCCGAGGATATATAATGCTCCGCAGATTACCGTAAAAAGAATCAGATTGATCAGAACCGTAAGAGCTTTTGCAGTAACGACTCCGCCTCGTGATACGGGAAGGGAGTAGAGGAATTCACCTGTATGTCCGTCCTCTTCCTTCGACAGGATACAGGTAGCAAGTATTGCAGCAAACATGGCACTGCCCAGTCCGTGCACGGTACCGACTTCCGTTGCAAAGAATCCCGGAAGGGTAGCGATGCTTAGAGTGCTCATTCCAAAGGCATCCGAAAAAGCACCCATGTTTGAAAATTTGTCGGCCATTTCAGCCATCTCATCTCCCATACTGGAATACAGCATGATGCAGATATACCCCAGCCCTCCGACTATGAAGCTCCAGATAAGGAGGTTCTTAAGATTTAATTTGAATTCCTGTTTAAGAATTGTTGCCACTTTATTTCCCTCATTTCAAGTATGCTCAGCTTACTATTTTCGGTTTAGTTCTCGTAGAAATGCATAAACATGTCTTCCAGTGACGGCTCTTCTATATAGAGGCTGTCTACCTTTTTTGAGCCGAGCTCTGCAATCAGCTTATTGATATCGTCATTATAGAGATACTCATCCTGCTTTCCGTCGATTGTTACTTTGATGATCTTGGTGTTGCTCTTTATCAGGTTTTCTACATCATCAACCTTGATAAGCTTTCCCTCTCGCATAATGGCTGCTCTGTTGCAGTATCTGCTTACCTCCGAGAGAACATGGGTTGAAAGCATACAGGTTGTTCCGGAATCTACATATTCACGGATAAGCTCGAAAAATGTACTCTGCATCAGCGGATCAAGACCACTGGTGGGTTCATCGAATATAAAGAGTTTTGGTCGGTGCTGCATGGCACAGACTATACTGACTTTTTTTCTGTTTCCGAGAGATAATTCGCGGATTTTTTTATCAGTATCAACCTTCAGCTTTTCGCATAGCATTTCAGCCTCATCGCTGCAGTCTATTCCACGTACGTCAGCACTGTATTTTATGACTTCAGAAACCTTCATAGCCGGATAAAACCAGGCTTCAGAAGGCATGTATCCGATATCCCTCAGAATCTCAGTATGCTTTTTCACACTGTCTTTTCCGAATATCTCTATACTTCCGGAGTCATATCTGAGGAAGCCCAGCATAGAGCGGATAGTCGTGGATTTGCCGGCTCCATTTGGCCCGATAAATCCGAAAATATCCCCTTCCTTCACGTCAAAGGAGATATCCGATACGCCCCGGTTTTTTCCATATGTTTTTGTGAGGTTTTTGATACTGATTATTTCTGACATGACAGCCTCCCTTTGTAAGTATGGATCCCCAGTTGATAATATGGAGATTGAATACAAACACTATACAGACTTTATCATAATAAAGCAGTAGTAACAACTGTAACCGTAATATATAGTTTAGAAATCAAATCTTTTTTAATTGATAAATATACGAAACAAGGTTATATTTGAAATAAATATGATTAAGGTATGATTAAGGAAGAAAAGGAGAAATCATGAAGAAGAAAATATTAGGTATTATTTTGACTATTGCTGTTATTTTTTCGTTAGTCATGGTTCCGGGAGGTAAGATAGAAGCTGCTTCAGGATATCCTTCAATAAAGGCAAGAAAGTCACAATATAGTGGTGTTGTTGGGTCATCAAGCATCGCATGTGTGTATGACATTACTTATGGTTACTTCCGTTATGAAAAGCTTGTTCTCGAAGTATATGATAAATCCGGAAAAATGGTAGCTAACCAGATAAAGAACTTCGACAGCACAGACAGTGAAATAAAAAAAGGTCCTAAGAATGACATTATAGAATATTCACTTGAAATTCCTGATAATTATCCAACAGGAACTGTATTAAAAATCGTTGCAAAAATGAAGTATTCAACAGATGGTGGAATGTCCTTTGTTAATTCTCAGGATCCTGTGAATACAACATTTGAAGTTATAAAAAAAGGAACAGGTCATACAAATGAATGGTATGACGGTTACTGGTATGATGAAAATGGTGTTGCTGATTATAATAAAGCAATTACATGGAAAGGAAGCGGAAATATCTGGTGGATAGAGGATTCCTCAGGATGGTATCCAAAAGATGAATGGCTTAAGATTGACGGAAATTGGTACTATTTTACATCTGAAGGATATATGGATTATTCGGAATATCGTGAGGGATATTGGCTAAATGCTGACGGAACCTGCAGCTCCACATACATTTACGGAACATGGCGTCAAGACAGTACGGGCTGGTGGTATGAAGATGCTGGATGGTATCCGGTGAACCAGTATCTTTGGATTGACGGAACTCAGTATTGGTTTAACGAAAGCGGATATATGATGTAGGAAAGGAAATATTATGACCTGGACAAAGGATTCGATACATGAAACTGTAGAAAGACAGCGCCGGTTTTTCAAGAGCGGAAAAACTCTGCCGGTGGAGTGGCGTAAGCGTCAGCTTCGCAGGCTTGTCTATGCCATGAAAAAGTATGAGACTGAAATTGAG
>CACZLA010000001.1 GCA_902781895.1 uncultured Lachnospiraceae bacterium | reverse complement strand
AAGCATCAGATGATACGTCTGCAGATGAAAAGGTTGAAACATTGGGAGACCTTGAGAAAGCCGGAGTGGGCGATGCTGACGGAGAAGAACCAGAACCAGATGACCTGGCAATGATTCTGTTTACATCCGGAACAACAGGAAAGAGTAAGGGTGTTATGCTTACACAGAACAACATGGCGGCAAATTTGGAGGCTATGTCATTTTCGACGGCTCCGGGAGTTGTTCTGTTAAATGTTCTTCCGGTTCATCACGCTTTCTGTCTTGTTATGGACTGGCTGAGAGGGCTCGCCAGAGGAGCCGTTATCTGCGTTAATGACAGCCTCATGCATATGGTAAGAAACATGGGTATCTTCAAGCCCCATGCTATGCTTATGGTGCCTCTTATGATCGAGACTGTTTTTAAGAGGATCAATGCAGTGAAGGATCCAGAGAAAAGAATGGAGACAGCACAGCAGATTTTTGGCGGACGCCTTCGTTATATCTTTACAGGTGGTGCTCACCTGGACGAATATTATCTGGAACAATTCCGCGAAATGGATATCAAGGTTCTGGAAGGTTATGGTATGTCTGAATGTTCTCCGGTTATCAGTGCAAATACACCGGTTGCTTTTAAATATGGTTCAGTAGGAAAACCGCTTCCGAATGTAGAGATATCATTCTCTGATGAAGGCGAGATTCTCGTAAAAGGAACCAGTGTTATGAAACAGTATTACCGTATGCCTGAGGAAACCTCTGAGGCACTTCGTGAGGGATGGCTCCATACGGGAGACAAGGGATATATGGATGAAGATGGATTCCTCTTTATTAATGGTCGTATCAAGAATCTTATCATTCTTTCTAATGGTGAGAATGTATCACCTGAGGAAATGGAGAATAAGCTTGCACTTTGTCCGCTGATTGCAGAGGTTGTGGTTGTAGGAATTAAGAATGGACTTGCCGCAGTGGTTTATCCTGACAAGGATGTGGTTGAAGCACGAAAGCTTGAACCGGAAGCGGTTCGTGAAGGAATCCAGGACTATATAGATGAGTTCAATCGTTCACAGCCGTCATACAGAGCTATAATCCGTCTAGAACTTCGTGATCAGCCCTTTGAAAGAAGCTCAACGAAGAAGATAAAAAGAAATCTCGTGACACTGGATGAAAATAATTAGGTCAGAAAAATGATAAAACGGAGCATAAGGAAGCAGGGGGAAGCATTATCATATGGACAGTAGTAATGAACAAAGGCTATATAATGCGAGCATGAAAACAGTAAAGATAGTGCTGTTTGTTATGCTTATCTTTTGTGCCTTTGTTTTTATTTATTATGGATTAATAAACAGAAGTGACGTTATAGAACGTGAATCAATCCGACAGGTAAAGGACTGGGCGGTTAAGGAAGAAAAAAGTGGTGATCAGCTGCTTACTACAACTCTTCCTCAGGATGTAGTCGATAACGAATATCTTTATTTTGATACCCGAAAGGATGCTTCGGTATATATAAATGGAGAGCTCCGAAAGGATTTTATTGAAGAAAGAGATGTAAATATCCCGGGTGCACCCTACAAGAGATTCTATATGTCAGTTCCCCTTAAGGAATCGGATTCGGGCGCCGAAATCACAGTTGTCAGACATGCGGTTGAGGATGTGGATAAGGAGACTCCGGATTTCTTTATCGGAACCCGAACCGGAACGCTTTTTCATTTTGTAAAAACTGACGGTCTGCTTTTTGTACTTTCATTTATCATACTGATCTTTTCCTTTGTTGCATTTGTGGTAAGTATTGTTCTCAGCCTGATGTACAAACAGAAAATAGATATGCTTTACGGAGCTTTGGGAATATTTACCATAGCTGCATGGCTCATCACGGACTCATTCCTGTTCCCGTATGTCTTTGGCGTAAATCACGTAAACGGAATCCTGAGCTTTATGTTCTGCTCTATGATACCCCTTGGACTGGTTATATATCTGTCATCTCTGCAGAAGGGAAAATATAAAAAGTTTGTATCATTTTTGATGATAGTGGCTGCTATCAATGCAGTTGGTTTTCCGATATTACATTTTACGGGAATACTTCCTTTCTACAGGGTGCTCAATCTCGCAAACGGAGTGCTTGTATTCCTGGCTGTATCAGGTATAGGTATTCTGGTGGTTGATGTTATTCGTAGAAATACAAGTGAGTACAAATATACATGTATCGGATTTATGGGCTTCCTCATTGGATGTCTGATCGAGCTGATGGACGTCATTCTGGAGATAGAGGCCATCAAGGTATCCATACCTATCGTTATCGGACTTGGATTCCTTCTTACATTTATTGTAATTCAGCAGGTGCACGACCTGAGAAAGATTAATATGGAGAAGCAGCGGGCCATCGATATTTCCGAGGCGAAAACAAGATTCCTTGCCAGCATGTCCCATGAGATCCGAACACCTATTAATGCTATCCTGGGTATGAACGAGATGATCCTCAGGGAAAATAAAGATAGAGATGTTGAGGAATATTCAAGAAGTATCAAGACCTCCGGAAAGATGCTTCTTATGCTTGTAAATGATGTACTTGATTTCACGAAGATTGAATCCGGCAAGCTGGAAATCAGGGAGTCAGAGTTCCTAATGTCTGACATGCTTTATGATGTCACGCAACTTATAAGGGAAAGAGCTGACGAAAAACAACTTGCACTCAGTGTTGAGGTCACCGGCGAAGTGCCGAACGTGGTGATCAGTGATGAGTTCAGAATAAGACAGATAATAGTTAATCTGATGAATAATGCTGTCAAGTACACAGAGACCGGAACCATAACGCTTGCGGTTGGCGGCAGCTATAATGCCGAGAACTATGAACTGAGCCTTCGTGTTAAGGATACGGGAAAAGGAATACGTCCGGAAGAACAGGAGCATCTCTTTGAAGCCTTCTCAAGAGCGGATGTTAAGTCCAATGCAAACATAGAAGGAACGGGTCTTGGTCTTGCCATAGTTAAGAGTATAGTTGACTCTATGGGCGGAGAAGTGGGAGTCGAGAGCGAGTACGGTGTAGGTTCAGAGTTCTGGGTGAAGCTTCCTGTGAAATATAACTCGGGAGAGCTTCTTGGAAATGATTTCATGAACCATAGACCGGAGTCAGCCGCAGTTGCCGTAGCCTGCAGCTTTACTGCCCCGGATGCGAAAATACTTGCAGTTGATGACAACCAGTCGAACCTGACCATAGTAAAGCTGTTCCTGAAGAGAAATGGTATAGTGCCGGATCTTTGCAGTACAGGAACTCATGCTCTCCGGCTTTGTAAAGAGAAAAAGTATGACCTTATTCTTATGGATCATATGATGCCGGAGCCGGATGGAATAGAAACACTCCACATGATCAGAGAGGATGCAGATTCCCTTAATAAAGATACCAAAGCTGTTGTACTCACAGCGAATGCCGTAGCAGGCAGCAGACAGATGTATATGAACGAGGGCTTTGATGATTATCTTACAAAACCTCTGGATGCCGGCGTGCTGGAAGAGACTGTGAAGAAGATGCTTCCTCAGGAGAAGGTGAAGGAAACAGGTGCTTCAGATGATATTGATATTGCATCAGAAACCACTATATCGGGAAAAGAAGGACTTGCATCCATCGAAGGACTGGATTATAAACTTGCCCTCAGCTACTGTGCTGATGAAGAAGATCTTCTTATGGAGATAGTTGGTGATGTTTCAAAGGAAGGACCTGACCGTGCTGAGAGGATGAGAGAATTCCTGGCGGCAGAGGACTATGCAGCCTATAAGATAGAAGCGCATTCCATAAAGGGCACGATGCTTACCATCGGCCTTAAGGATTTCAGCGAGCGGGCAAAGAGACATGAGTTTGCAGCAAGAGATAATGATACGGAGTTTATAAAGCAGGACGCTGATGCCTTTATTGATAAGTATCTTGAGATATGCAAGCAGCTTGGTGAAGTTGTAATGATATAACCCAAAAGAACCGTCCCAATCAAGGGGCGGTTCTTTTAGATCAATAATACATTTTTCTTTATCACATAAGTGCATGGCAGTATATAACTATAAATAGGTTTAAAAGTATTGGTTTTTAAAGTATAATGTTGATATGTGTTTTTTGAAAAATGATAGCATTTCTCTTACTGGAAGTGAGTTGATGGAGGTGTGAATCTTTGGATGATAAATTAAATGAAAAATATACTCAGGCCATCTGGGAATTAACGGATGCACTCCAGGAAGAAAATCAGATGGAAAGTGCCCTGGCGAACTGCCTTGGAATTATGACAGATGTACTCGACTGTGAAGGTGGTTTTGTATGGCTGTTAGATAATGATAGTGATAGTGTGGTTATTATTACCTGCACCACCGGAATGGATATGACCGGTCTTAGCATACCGAAGAATCAGGGAATCATCGGGCGAGTAATAAGTACGGCAGAGAGCATAGTGATGAATGGTAAGATTCCTGCTGACAGTCCGCTAAGCGGTACTGTTGAAACTCTGGGATTAGCCTTTAACAGTCAGATGGTTACTCCGTTAAATACACCGGGTGGACAACCATTTGGCTGCATTCAGATGTTTAATAAGAAGAATGGAAAGAAGTTCGGAAAGGAAGACAGAAGGCTTGCCGGTAATATGTCCGCACTTGTGGCACTGGATATTGATGATAAGGGATTTAAGTTTCCTCTTCAGAAGAAACGTGACCCCATCATCTCGCTCAGGGGGATTACAAAGGAGTTCTTGTCAGGAGAAAATATTCTTCGTGTATTGAAGGGGATAGATCTCGACATATACCAGGGAGAGTTTCTGGTTATACTGGGTGAAAGCGGATGTGGTAAAAGTACACTTATGAATATCATCGGTGGAATGGACCCCATGACAGACGGCACGATAACGCTGGATGGTAAGGATTTCTCAAAACCGACGCAAAAAGAACTCACGGAATTCAGGCGGGATTATATAGGATTTATATTTCAGTCATATAATCTGATGCCAAATCTTTCCGCATTGGAAAATCTGAAGTTTATTGCGGAGATCAGTAACGATCCCGTGTCTCCGGAAAAGGCTTTGGAACAGGTGGGGCTTTCGGAGTATGCAGATCACTTTACATCCCAGATGAGTGGTGGTCAGCAGCAGAGAGTATCCATAGCCCGTGCCATAACAAAGAATCCGAAGCTGATCCTGGCAGATGAGCCGACGGCGGCACTGGATTATGATACGAGTATCGAGGTTCTGGATATAGTTGAAGAAATAGTGAGAAATCAAAATAAAACCGTAATTATGATCACTCATAATCCGGAAATTGCAAAGATGGCAGACCGTGTGGTAAAGCTTAGAGGCGGTCTTATATCCAGTATAAGAATCAATATGAATCCTCTACATGCAAGGGAACTGACCTGGTAAATTATAAACAGATTATTAAGGCATTAGTAATTTTATGAAACAGACACAGAGAGTAGACGCAGTAAGAAATATACGAAAAAGAATTGTATCATATCTTTCGATATGTCTTATTGTGATGCTCGGAACCGGTGGATTTTTTACCACCAGGTATATGTACAGGGGATTCATGAAGGATACTAAAGACATTTACGATGACAGAAGCTTTGAAAATTACAGCTTTGTCTCAACTGTCGGAATGTCGGAAGATGATATGAATTACCTTAAGAATATTGAAGGTGTCGCTGATGTTGAGGGAATGGAAAGCGTAAATGTCAGCTTGAATAGTGGAAAAAGTCAGAGTAATGTCGATCTGTTTTCCTTAACACAGCATATAGATGTACCTGAGGTGGTAGAGGGCGTTTTACCACAAAAAAATGATGAATGTATAATATCCACTGAGCTTGCTGATAGTGCCCATCTTGAAGTGGGTGATGAAGTAACAATGTCAGTAGCTGATGCTGTTTTTGCTGATAAGATTCTTAAGGGTGATTCATATAAGGTAGTAGGAGTAATGAAGCATCCTAAATATATCGTTGTAGGATTAAAAGGGTGTGTAGCGATACCGAGAGATGCTTTTGATCTCGAAAGCCTGGATGGTTGTGATATGCAGGCAGTTATCCGTCTTGATGGTGAATATGATAAAGATATATTCAGTGATGAATATTATGAAAATATTAAGGATGTAGAAGACAGGATTCAGGCGGCGAGAGAATATATTGAAAAAGAAGCCACTGAAAGATTGCGCAGGCGATTAAATAAAACGATAGACAAAGAGAATGAGGAAGCAGAAGCAAAGCTTGCTGATGCACAAAAGAAAATAGATGACGGGAAAGCCGCGCTGGAAAAAGAAGTTGCTGACGCTGAAAAGAAGTTAAATGACGGGGAAAAGGAGCTGGAAGAAAAACTCAGAGAAGCTCAGGCAAAGATTAACAGCGGTGAGGCTGAACTGAAGGCTGCAAGAGCAAAACTGGATGAGGCTAAAAGAACCCTTGAGGAGTCACGTAAAAAGCTGGAATATGCGGAATCATTGTTAAACAGACTGACTGCTGATAAAGACGATATTCTTTCTCGATTAAACAGTATAGAGTCTAAGCTCAATTCCTGTAGTGAGGATGACCCGAATTATCAGGAGGCAGTTGATGAGGCTGTAAATGAATACGTAGACCTTCTGAATCAGCAGTATATGACAGATATTTCAGAGGCTGCAGAGTTTCTGGGAGAAGAATATTATCCGACAACAATCATTGGCGGACCCGAGGATCTCAGGGAAAACATTTCACTAATCAGGACCTTTTTCGATAATGGTGGTTTCTCAAAGATCAGTGAGCTGATGGATCAGAAGAAAAAGGAGATTGCAGATGCTGAGGCTGAGATAGCCGAAGGAGAAGCACAGTATAAAGCAGGTTTAAAGAAACTTGAAGACGCAAAACGTCTTATGAAGGAGGAAGAAGAAAAAGGACGTAAAAAGATAGAAGACGGATGGGCTGAATTAGAAAAGACAAAGGCGGAGAAAGAAAAGGAAATCAGTGATGCGCAGGCAGAGCTTGATAAAAAACGTCAGGAGGCTGAAGATCAGTTAGAAGACGGCAGGAAAGCTGTTTCCGAAATTACGGCAACAGTTGTATTGATAGATCGTCGAAGCAACGGCGGTTATATGGATTTATATTCGACTATAGCTTCAATAGATAGCGCGGGAACGGTTTTCGGAATACTGTTTTTACTGGTGGGAGCATTGGTATGTTTCTCAACACTTACCATGATCATAGAAGAGCAGATCAAACAGGTCGGAACAACAAAGGCCTTTGGATTCCGAAATAATGAGGTGCTGAAAAAATATATGTTATTCGGCGTTTCGGCAGCAATAGTAGGATCCATCACAGGTGTCTTAATGGGATATATCCTGTCTAAACTTGTGCTCTCTATGATCCTACGTGAAGGTATGTATACATTTACATATGTAGAACCGCAGATTCCGATACTTTCAACAATACTTGTTGCGGTAGGTGCGGTACTGGTATGTGCCATTACTACATTTTTTGCATGTACAGGACTGCTGAAAAGCCCCGCTTCCATATTGATGAAGGGTGTTACTGTAAAGAAGGAAAGAAATCTGGAAAAAAAGAGAGGAAAAAAATCTCATGGTATAGGAACACTCTATTCCAGGCTTATTATCAGAAATATTAAGGATGATAAAGTACGTGTAATACTTACGATAGTAATAATTATGGGAAGTGTTATTATTATAGGCATAGGAATTACGGCAAGATATGCTTTTTCCGGTATGATGAATGCTGAGCTTGAAGAGGTTTATGCTTATGATACAAAGCTGACATTCAGTAGTGCGGTTACGGAAGATGAAAAGAAAAAAACAAAGGAATGTCTTGAACGTAATGATGTCAGCTGGATTGAGGCATCTGAAGAAACCCATTTGTATTATGTGGGTGACAGAACGGAAGCGATAGTTATTCTTACTGCAGATCCGGAGGAGATAGATAAGGCTATCATACTTAAAGATCCGGAGACTAAAGAATTAATTACTCTTCCGCAGGAAGGAATCCTGCTTCAGAACAGGACCAGTGAAAACTATGGATTCGATACGGGTGACGAAATAAAAATGTATTCGTCTTATATGACAAAGGTGCCTGTTACGATAGAAGGTATTTTTCAGAATTATCAGGGTCGACTTGCAGTAATGTCAAAGGATGCTTACAGGAAAGAGTTTGGAGATGACCCGGATTATAATACCATATTTATGATCTATAATAAGGACAATAAAGACGCGGTATGTGATGAAATAAAGAAAATATCGGGTAATATAAGTGTAGAGGATGACGTAGCTTTCCTGCAAAGGTTCAAAACCGGAGAGATCACATATAATTCCATAGCGATATTTATGCTGGCAAATGCAGTAATCATGTCATTCCTTGTGTTAACCAATCTGAATAATATATTTGTAATGCATAAGAAACGGGAACTTATAGTTATGCGTGTTAATGGTTTTTCACTTAGTCAGACTGTGGGGTATCTTGTAAGGGAAATTATATTTGTAACATTAGTAGGTATTCTGCTGGCAATGATAATCGGTATGTCGACCAATTCGTTGGTAATGAAAATACTTGAACCATCTGATGTACAGTATATCAGGGAACCAAGTCTTGTTATATGGACTATTTCGGCTCTGATAGAAGCTGTATTTATGACGATCATAAGTACTGTATCATTCTGGAAGATCAGAAAATTTTCATTAAAAGAAATAGCAGAAGAGTAAAGGAGAAGAAAAATGAAAAGGAAACCGGGAAAGAGACGCAGAGGAGACAGATTTGACGGAAGGTGGCTTAGGGATGAGGTTCCGGCTATGAATCAGTTTATGCCCTATCTTATGCCGAATCGTACGGACAATGAAGCTTACATGAAGGTTGATGTGGATACACGTCCCATAGATGCTTATCTGGCTAAGAAAAATGAAGGACTGACGGAGGATAAATATACTTATTTTCATGTTATCCTTGCAGCTATGGTTAAGACTGTCGTACATAGACCAAGACTGAACCGGTTTATTTCAGGCAATCGTATGTATCTCAGAAATAATATTTCCGTTGCATTTGTAGTCAAAAAGCAGTTCGATGACAAAGGGGAGGAAGCCCTTGCATTTAAGAAATATACTAAAAATGATACCATCGATACTCTGCATACATCCATAATGAAGGAGATACACGAGTGCCGCAGGGCTGATTCGGTTGATAACAGCACTGACTTTATGGAAAAACTTTTAAAGCTCCCCCGTGGTGTTCTGTTTGTTCTTATGAAAATTCTTTTCTTCCTGGATCGCAGAGGAAAGGTTCCATATGATCTTATAAAAACCGATCCGAATTATGCGTCCATATTCCTGACAAATCTCGGTTCTATCGGTATGGACAGCGGATATCATCATTTAAATAATTGGGGGACCAATTCGTTTTTCGCCGTGATCGGTAAGAAGCATATGGTTTCTGATTGGAAGGAAGACGGAACCAATGATGTGCATCCGGTTATTACCCTTGGTCTGACTCTGGATGAACGAATCGGTGATGGATATTATTATTCAAAGAGTCTGAAGCTTCTTCGTAAGATTCTGGAAAATCCGGAAATTCTCGATAAGCCTTTTACAGAAAAAATAGATTATTAAGGTAGGTATAAACAAATGGAAATAACAGCAAAACGCCCCTGGCTTGACAGTTTAGGTGATGTACCCGCAACTCTGGAGTATTTTCAGGGGTCTATGGTAGAGATGCTTGAGAAAAATGCCAAGCTTCATCCGGATAATATTGCATTTGATTTTATGGGTAAGTCCACCACCTATAAGGAAATGGTGGAAAATATAAATAAATGTGCCAGAAGTCTTCGTACCATCGGAGTACGAGAGAATGACCGTGTAACAATAGCTATGCCAAACTGCCCTCAGGCTATCTATATGTTTTATGCAGTAAATATGATAGGTGCGGTAGCAAGTATGGTACATCCCTTATCCAGTGAGAAGGAACTTCAGTTCTATATCAATGAATCAGAGAGTGTTACTGTGGTTACCCTGGATCAGTTCTATCATAAGTTTGAAAGTATAAGGGCAAAAACCTGTGCGGTAAATATCGTTATTGCCAGAATAAAGGATGCTTTATCCCGTCCCCTTAAGGTGGGATATATGCTTACTGAGGGACGTAAAATAAGAAAGATTCCCGAGGATGCTCCTGTAATAATGTGGAAGGATTTTATGCGTCTCGGAAAATCCTGTTTCTGGAATTATAAGGTTAAGCGTAAAGGAGATGATCCTGCTGCCATACTTTATTCCGGTGGAACAACAGGAACAACCAAGGGTATTCTTCTTACAAATCTGAATTTTAATGCTCTGTCTGCCCAGATAGTAGCTACAAATCCCATGTACAGGCCCGGGGACAAAATGCTCTCGGCTATGCCACTTTTCCATGGCTTCGGACTTGGAGTTTGTATACATTCCATGCTGGCTCAGGGAGGAAGATGTGTCCTTGTTCCCCGCTTTACGGCAGATAGCTATTCTAAGCTCATTACAAAGTATAAATGTAATTTTATTGCAGGTGTTCCTACACTGTATGAGGCACTCCTCAGACTTTCGAATATGGAAAAGGCCGATTACAGCTGTCTGAAGGGAGTTTTTTCCGGTGGTGATTCACTGTCGGTGGAGCTTAAGAAGAAATTTGATACATTTCTGTATGATCATAAAGCTGTTGTACAGATCAGAGAGGGATATGGAACAACCGAAACGGTTACTGCATGCTGTCTGACTCCTATCAATAAGTTTAAGGAGGGCAGTATAGGAATACCATTTCCGGATACCTATATCAAGATAGTAAAACCGGGAACAGACGAGGAGCTTCCTTACGGAGAAGAGGGAGAAATCCTTCTTGCAGGTCCTACGGTTATGAAAGAATATATCAAGCATCCTGAGGAGACTGCAAAGACTCTTCAGACCCATTCGGATGGTCTTACATGGGTTTATACAGGAGACCTTGGATCTATGGATGAAGAAGGATTTGTATATTTCCACGGACGTTCAAAACGAATGATAGTTTCTTCGGGATATAATATATATCCTGCACAGCTTGAGAACATATTCGATGCACATGAGATGGTTCAGATGAGCTGTGTTATCGGTGTACCGGATACTTACAGGATGCAGGTTCCAAAGGCATTTATCATGTTGAAACAGGGCGTTCCGGCAGATGAAAATACCAAGAAAACTCTGATGAATTATGCGTCGAAGCGTATAGCTAAGTATGCACTGCCTAAGGAAATAGAATTCCGTGATACACTTCCGAAAACTCTGGTAGGAAAAGTAGCATATCGCCAGCTGGAAGAGGAAACAGAAAATGAGAATAAAGTCAGTTGATGATAATTTCAAAAAAAACAGTCAGATAGTCGGTCCATATGACAGCGCAGTAGCTGCCTCCTGTATAAATGGTGTTTTTGTGGGGAAAAACGATGACGGAGTTGTGGCCTTTAAGGGTATTCCCTTTGCTGAGCCTCCGGTGGGAGAGCTGAGGTGGAAATCACCTGTTTCAGTCAGCAGGAAAGACGAGGTGTTTGAAGCGTTTTATAATGGGGCTTCACCGCTGCAGAGCAGGTCTGAATCAGAAAGGGCATCTCTTTTTCATCAGAGCGAGGACTGTCTCTATCTGAATATATGGACTGCCGGAAAATATGCCGGAGAAAAAAGACCGGTAATGGTTTTTATTCATGGTGGTGCATATGGATGGGGCGGAACTGCGGATCCCCTTTACGACGGACATAATTTTGTGAAGAATCATCCTGATATAGTTCTTGTAACTATAACCTACAGACTCGGAATCCTTGGATTTATGGACTTTTCCGGAGTTCCGGGAGGTGAGGATTATAAGACCGGCGGGAATCTGGGACTGCTGGACCAGGTTGAGGCTCTCAGATATATAAAAAAGAATATCAGCTCCTTTGGAGGAGATGCTGAAAATGTAACCATCTTCGGTGAGTCAGCGGGAGGCGGAAGCGTATCACTGCTTCCTCTTATACCGGAGGCGAAGGGACTTTTTAAAAGAGTGATAGCAGAGAGCGGTTCACTCTCTCTGACATACAGTCCCGGGGAATGTATGTATCTGACAGATAAGCTGATGAAAAAGACCGGCGCTCATTCCATGGAGGATTTATGTGCTCTTTCCGAAGAGCAACTGAAAAAAGTAATAGACAGATTTGATGATACAAATTACCCGGAAAGAGACGGAGTTGTTCTTCCTCAGGATTTATACGGAGCATATAAGTCCGGAGAAGCATCTCATGTTGACATGATAATAGGCACAAACAAGGATGAGATGAGATACTGGATCAAGGATATAGGCGGGCTCAGTATCTATAAGATCTGTGCTTATTATATGTTCGAGAATGACAGTAAAAAGCTTGGTGCCGGAAATAAGAAAAGAACAAAAAGATTCTTTAAGAAACATAAAGAGAAAAATCCTCTGAAAACATTTTTAAAGAAACCCTGGGTAATAACCGATCTTTATAATGAGATCATTTTCCGCCTGCCGGCTATCCGTCAGTCAGAGCATCAGTCTGATAATGGCGGAAAAGTCTATATGTATTTCTGGAAATATCCATCGAAGCATCCTCATCTGGGAGCGTGTCACGCTGTGGAGCTGGCTTATGTTTTCGGAAATCTTTCAGAAACCATTTATTCGGGCGAAAACATAAATGCAGAGCTTTCCGAAAAAGTTCAGAATATGTGGGCGAATTTTGCAAGAACAGGCAATCCGTCCATAGAAGGAGCAGAGTGGGAACCCTATAGCAGTGAAAACAGATTTACCATGCTGCTGGATGACCCGATAAGTGTGGGTAAAGATATCAGGAGATATGAGAGAAAGCTTCTTATGCCGCTCACAGATAATTATTATAACGGAAATCATAAGGAGCATTCGGCAAATATTCCATTTGTGTATAGAAATCTGTTTGCACTGACTGCTTTTGTGGCCGGTGGGATAGGTTTGTTACATCTTATAAGAACAGAAATAAAAAAGAGGAGTAGTAAATGAAATCAATAATTGGAAATATTATTGAAAATATGGAGAAGTATCCGGGTAAGGCAGTTCTTTTTGATGATATTCATCCAAAGGGAATTACATTTTCCGAGTTAAATGAGCTGTCCGGGAAGATATACCACTGGCTTAAGGATCGTGGAGTCGGAAAGGAAGATTTTGTTCTTATAAATCTTCCGAGAGGTATAATGCCCATCATTGCCATGGTAGGTATATGGAGAGCAGGTGCTGCCTTTGCTTTAGTAGAAGACAGTTATGCCCCGGAGAGAATAAACTATATCAGAGAAGATTCAGGCTGTAAGGTAGAGCTGAACGAAGAAACATGGAACGAAGCAACGATGCTTTCTTCCCTTGAAGGCTTTGAGGAGGCTGATGAACATGATGCGGCATATGCCATCTATACCTCCGGTACTACGGGAAAGCCCAAAGGAGTACTTCATGAGTATGGAAATCTGATGGAAGCGTATGAGTCGGTGGGCGGCGATAGCTGCATGTTTCTGAAACCCGGGGACAGAATATCCATCATGTGTCCTCTCAATTTTGTTGCCGCTGTTATACTTGCCATAGTAACGCTCTGTTATGGAGATGTTAAGACTTATATTGTATCCTATGCTACTCTTAAAAACCCCCTTAAGCTTATGAGATTTTTGCTTGAGAAAAGGATTAACGGCACATTCCTGACTCCTTCTTATGCAAGAAAGTTTTCAGGCAAAACCGGACCATTTTTAAAGAAGATCATAGTTGCCAGTGAGCCGGCAAATGATATTTATATGGAAAATGTGGAGCTTTATAATGCATATGCCATGAGTGAATCCGGTTGCGTTCTGACTATTTTCAAGATCGATAAAGCGTATGATACCTGTCCTATAGGAAAGCCCTTCTTTGATAAGAATATAGTGATTCTGGACGAAGAAGGAAATGAAGTTTCCGATGGAGAGATGGGCGAGCTTTGTTATGAAAATAAATATGTCAGAGGATATATGAATCTTCCTGAGGAGACGGCAGATTCATTTAAGCCTGATTTCTATCATTCAGGTGATCTGGCTATTAAAAATCCAAATGGTGATTTTGTTCTGCTTGGCCGTTCAAACGATATGATAAAGATAAACGGAAATCGTATCGAGCCCGCGGAGGTGGAGGCTGCAGTAAAGAGTGTGCTGGGCATAGACTGGGCAGCAGCCAGAGGCTTCGAGGAACAGGGGCAGTCATTCCTCTGTGCGTACTATACTGCAGATGTAAAAGTTGATAAGGAAGAAATGAGAGAGGAGCTTCTGAAAAGACTCCCCTACTATATGATTCCCGCATACTATATCAGGATAGATGAGATCCCTATGAAAGCAAACGGAAAGATGGACAGAAGTGCCCTTCCAAAGCCTGATACCAAGGATTTTGCAAATGACTATGTTCCACCGGAAACTGATATTCAGAAGGCACTTTGTGAGGCCTTCCAAAAGGTGCTGAAGCTGGAAAGAGTCGGAATACGGGATGATTTTTATGAAATGGGAGGAGATTCCCTCAGTGCTATAGAACTTATTTCAGTAAGTGAGCTTCCGGGTCTCAGTGCATCGGTTATTTTCAGGGGACGTACTATTGAGAAGATAGCAGAACTTTATGAAAAGAATCATGCCGAGGATGACGGAATGTCACCGGATGAGAAAAATGATATATCAATGAAACAGCCTCATCTGCTTACCACCGAGCAGTTATATATGGTTGATTATCAGCTTAAGACTCCTATGTCGACTATGTACAATCTGTTCACACTTCTTAAGTTTGATAAGGATGACTATGATATGAACAGGATGGCTGAAGCGCTGGAAACAGCCATAAAGAACCATCCGGTTCTTCTCACTACCTATTCCTTTAATGATGACGGAGAGATAGTTCAGACCTATACGCCGGAGGTTTTAAGTCCCATCCTGGTGGAGAAAAAGACAGACTGGGAGTTTAAATATACAGTAAAGGATTATCTGGTTCAGCCATTTAAGATATGCGATCAGAAGGTTCCTCATAAGCTGCACAGATGCAGGGTATTCGAAACGGAAAAAGCGGGGTATGTGTTCTTTGATGTTCACCATTCTATCTTTGACGGAACCTCCTTCAAGATATTCATGGGAAATATCATGCAGGCTTATATGGGGCTTGAATTAAATAAGGATTACTACTATCTGATGCTTCAGAAACGTGAGGATTCCATTGGAACCGAGTTTTATGAAGAAAGCAAAAAATATTTTGAGGAAAAGTACGAAGGTGTTGAGTGGGAACTGCTTCCGAAACCTGATAAAGGGCGAAAGAATTCTAATGAACTCGGAGAAATAGTATCCGAGATGGGAGTGTCCTCCGCAGAAATCTCTCAGATAGAAAAGCTTTACAAGATTTCAAGAAATGAATTCTTTATTACGGTTGCAGGCCTGACTATGGCTATCTACAACAAGAAGAAAAATATAATGCTGAACTGGATATATAACGGCCGTGAGGATATGGAAATGATATCAACTGTAGGCCTTCTTTTCAGAGAACTTCCGGTTGCAGTCTGCTTTGATGATCATGCATTTCTGAGAGATATCTATATGGAGGTTCACGACCAGGTTCAGAAGGGTATAGAACACAGCTGTTATCCCTATGTAGATCTGAAGACTCACGGAACAGATATAGAGGCTGCGTATCTTCTGTATCAGCAGGATCTTCGTGATGTAGATGACGAAATGGATCTTGAAACCGTAGATATCAGACAAAATCAGGCTGCCACACAGACCATGATGGATATGGAGGTGCTTGACGGTTCGGATGGACTTCGTCTCCTTCTGGACTATGCATCTGATGTATACAGTGATGAAAGCATGAATGAATATAACCAGCTTTTCATGAAGGTTACAAAAGTTCTTGTATCCCATGATTCTCAGGAAAATGTAACTATAGGACAGCTTAGGAAAGAGATTAAAGAGCATAAAATGTTGGGTAAGGTAAAAGCCATACTCAGGAGAAGAAAGAAATTCTGATATAAGCAGATGAAGCTTACGAGAAGATATGATGGATTATTTTATTCCGGTTATTATTCTGGCAGTTATAGGAATGGTTCTACAGGGATTTTTTATAGCTGTCGATCATAAAGGCAAGTATGCGCCAGCGGTCTTCTTCAAGGGATCGGCGGCAATGGTTTTTGTTGTCATCGGCTTTATGGCAGATAAGAATCTGCTGATATGTCTGGGTCTTACCTTTGGAATGATAGGGGATATTCTTCTGGCACTCAGATATAATTTCAGGAATCATACCAATAAAGTATTTATGATGGCCGGTTCCTTTATGTTTTTTATAGGACACATCATGTATATTGCTGCTGAGATTCCCGAGTCCTGGAATCTTAAGATCAGTATATCTATAGGTGTGGGTGTGGCTGCGGTTATACTGTATATCATTTACAAAAACGTTGAGCTGGATAAGCTGTACAAGGCGTTCGGAGTTTTCTACATAGGAGTGGTCAGTATTATGACTGCCATAGCGGTCGGAAATGTTATTCATGACGGAAGTGCATTTCGGATATGGTTTGCTGTGGGAGCGGTTCTGTTTACTGTATCGGATGTGATAATGGTTCTTAACGGAAGGATTCATGATGCATTTCTGAGAGTGATGAATCTTTCACTTTACTATGTGGGTCAGCTGCTCATTGCATTATCTATGTTTTTTATCGAGTGATATTTAAATTATTATGTCATAATTTGAGGACTTTAGGGAAGGAGCTAAATTAAAGGAAGGAATAATCAACTATGGGGAGAAAGAGGGCTGCAATCCTGGTAGGTCAGGCGGATGAATACTACCAGAGAAACTTTATAGAGGGCTTTATAGAGGTCGGATTCCGACATGGAATAGATGTCTGTGTTTTTTCCATGTATCGAAAGTATCAGAATTCGGCCGATCGTGAAGAGGGGGAAAGCAGCATTTTTACGCTTATCAACCCACAGCGTTTTGATGCAATTGTTATATTAAAGGATACGATACAGATAGCGGGAAAAGCCCAGGAGATAGAGGATAAGCTTCATAAAGAATTTAAGGGTAAGGTTCTTATTATTGAGCAGGACAGCGAGTACTATCCCAGTATACTTACCGATGGATATTCGGGTATGAAGACTGCGGTTGAACATATTGTAAAAGATCATCAGTTTAAGGATATCGCATTTCTTAACGGTAAGAAATGGCACAGTCATTCAGTGCAGCGTCTGCAGGCCTTTAAGGATGTTTTGAGAGAAAACGGTTTGGAGGTCAAAGAGGATAATATCGTACATGGAGATTTCTGGTATACCAGTGGTGAACAATGTGTTGAACAGCTTCTGTCAAGGAACGGGCATCTGCCTGAAGCAGTTGCGGTGGCAAATGACTGTATGGCGATAGGTCTTTGTAAAGCAATCATAAACAGAGGTTACAGAGTCCCCGAAGATGTGGCGGTGGTCAGCTATGACTCCACTGAGGAAGGAAGAACCAGTCCTATTCCCATCACTTCCGTTATGATACCTGCACGTGAATGTGGCGAATATTCGGCAGAGTATATGGCAGCATACTTCTCCGGAGGTGAACCCGAAGAGTTTTTGACTGAGCCTCATCTGGTTGTGGGAAAAAGCTGTGGCTGCAAAAACTGTCAGACCTATATGAAGGATATACGCAGAAAAAGCTGGGACACTGTTATTTCCAGTGAAGGTTATTTCTCTGTAAATTCAACGACCCCTGACGATCTTATGCTTCAGAATAACATACTGGGATATCTCAGTATGGTTTATTCCTATGCTTATCAGATTCCGGAAGCTGAGAGCTTTCATCTCTGTCTGAATGATACATGGCAGAATATGGATACAGAGCCGGATGTTTTGTTTAATGTAAGCGGATACTCCGACAGTATGCTTCATGCTATTCAGTATTACAGGAGCGGAACCGAAGGAAAAGTAAGTCTTAACGAACATTTTCCGACGGAGGATATGCTTCCTGAATTAAATAATGAATATGATGAACCCAGAGCATATTTCTTTACGCCGGTTTATGCTGAGTCAAAATGCTTTGGCTATGCAGTAGTCAGCTACGGTTCGGTTCCCAGATGTTATGATGAGGTGTACCGTCTATGGATCAGGTCTGTAACCAGACATCTTGAAATGCTTCGCCGTATCACGCTTCAGAGACACTTGAGTGAGAAAAAGGAAGATGATCGTGTATGGAGAGTCATAGGAAGTACCGGCGGAAATGAAGTGATTCTGAGCGAGACCGAAAAGAAAGAACTGGAGCTGGTTGAAGAAATACTGGATAATAATCTGCTTGAGTATTATTTCCAGCCCATTGTCAAGGTATCGGATGGAAGTATATATTCTTATGAGGCGTTGATGCGTTCCACCACCAGGCAGAGAATATCACCTCTTAAGATTATAAAATATGCAAATATGATAAATCGACTTCAGGATGTGGAGAGTGCTACATTCCTGAATGTACTTGGTCTTATAGAAAAGAACCATGATTTTATTTTCGGAAAGAAAGTATTTATAAACAGTATTCCCGGTGTTCAGTTAAGACAGAAGGATGCTCCGCAGGTTCAGCAGCTGCTTTCCAAATACAAGGATATAGTTGTTGTAGAACTGACTGAGGAGGCCGAAATGGAACAGGCCGATCTGGAAAGAATGCAGAAAATGATAAGTGATCTGGGAATTGAAACGGCCATTGATGATTATGGTACAGGATACTCCAATGTCAGCAATCTGCTGAGATATTTACCTAATTATGTAAAAATAGACCGTTCACTTCTCAGTGAGATACAGTTCCATCCGTCCAAACAGCATTTTGTACGTGAGATAATAGAGTTTTGTCATGAGAATAATATCATGGCTCTGGCGGAAGGTGTTGAAACATCAGAGGAGCTTCGTATGGTTATACATCTTGGAGCCGATCTGATCCAGGGATATTATACGGCAAAGCCTTCAGAACATATCCATCAGAATATAGAGGATAAAATACGAAAAGAAATCCGGGATTATGTACAGGAAAGTCAGGATGGAGTAACAAAACGAATCTATACCGCGGGAAAAACAAACCGTGTTCTTCTCAGTAACCTGAAGAAGTTTGGAAATACTGATATCGTGATTCCGTCGGTGAATGTGACCTATAAGGATATATCTATTATCGGAACTCCGGGATTGGAAACTGATATCCACATGCGTATCGAAGCCGGATATCAGGGACAGATCATACTGGAAAATGTGTATCTGTCGAATCTTAAAGACAGACCGTGTATAGAGATTGGAGATAACTCGGAGGTTTCACTGATTCTTAAGGGAGAGAATAAGCTCATTAATGGCGGAATTATAGTTCCACCCAGTTCCACACTTTCTATCGAGGGAACAGGTTCGCTTCTGATCAATGCTTATAATTCGGGATTCTGTGGCATCGGTAATGGGCCTGATGAAACTCACGGAGTTCTTACATTTAACCAGGAAGGTCTTATCCGTATTATTTCCGGCGGGCCTAAAGGAGTCAATATCGGAGCAGGAAAAGGCGGAGAAATACATATTAACAGAGGAGCGTATGAGTTTGACACAAGGGGCGGTGTCAGTGTAGCCATTGGTGCACATGAGGGAGCGGTAAAGCTCGATATACTGAACTGTATGATCGCTTCAAATATGTCCCTTGTAGAGGGTGTTTGTATTGGCTGCAGAGAGGGCGATGCTGAGATAGATATCTGCCACAGTACATTTGATTTCGATGTAGGTGGTACTGAATGTGTGGGTGTAGGTTCAATAGATGGAAGTAATGTTAAGATAAAGTTCCGTGATACCATCGGAAAAATGGATCTTCGAGGAGAAGAGTCTACCTGCATCGGGGCACTTCACGGTTCCACAGACTTTGTTATGGAAAACGGAAGTCTGCAGATGGAGAACGTAGGAACTAAAGCCCTTGGTATAGGCGGATATTCGGAGGATACCAGATTCCTTTTAAATAACGGTGATATCAAAGAAGAAGTACATAATCAGTCGGGAGTTGATACCTATGCAACGGATGAAAACTTCCATATTGTAAACGGAAGAGCAAGGTTCATCGTAAATGATCAGGAGATGAAACGAAACTCAAAACAGGATTATAGTTAGGCCTGTGAGTGTTGTTTCCTTAACCTGAATATTTGATGGAAAGCATCGTCAGATCATCGAACTGCGGTGTGTTACCGACAAATTCATCGACAGAGGCTTTGACATTCTTCAGCAGTTCTTCAGGTTCTGCATCAGAAGAAATGTTCAGAGCCTCTATCATTTTGTCTGTTCCGAACATTTTCTCTTCGGAGTCCGTTGCTTCCGGAACACCATCCGTATATACAAAGATGCTGTCACCTTTCTTTAACTGTATTACTTCTGTTTTATATTTCATTCCGCTCATTCCGCCGAGAACAAAGCCGTGTTTATCTTTAAACAATTCGAACTGACCGTTTATATTGATGGCAGGATATTCGTGTCCGGCATTGGCAGTAGTAAGAACGCCAGTACTGAGATCGAGGATGCCGATCCAGGCGGTAACAAACATGCCCTTCGGATTTTTCCTGCACATTTCATCGTTTGCTTTTTCAAGTATCAGATCAGGTGACTTCAGAAGGAAGGTATAATTTCTGATGGAGGTAAGGGCTGCCATCATGATAAGTCCTGCTGCGATTCCTTTTCCCGATACATCTGCGATAGTCATACAGAGATGATCCTCGTCCAGCATAAAGAAGTCATAGAGATCCCCACCCACCTCCTTGGCCGGAGTCATGGATGCATACAGCCTGAATCTCGGATCGTCAGGGAAATCCTTTATAAGCATGTTCTCCTGTATTTTTGTGGCAATCAACAGATCTGATTCATATTTACTTTTTTCTTTTATGAGGTTAATGTGTTCGTTATTATACCTGTCTATTTCAGCTGTCAGGTTGCGGAAGTCATCAGCCAGCACACCTATTTCATTTTTTGAGTCTATCTCTGACATCTGATAAGCTGCTTCTTCGCTGTCCTTTGTTTTTGTATAGCTTTGTATTGATTTTGTTATTTTGGATAATGGTCTTGTTATTATCCGGTAAATATATATGGAAATAAGAACTGCAATCAAAAGTGTTGCTAAAAATATAAAAACAAGAGGTTTGAACAGGGTTTTAAGTATACCTTTTTTGCTGACAACCTCTGTTTTGGTGGTCATGCATAATATGTATCTTAGGTCTCCGTTTCTGTAAAGCGGTAAACAAAGATTTGTCATGGACTTTTTGTTTACTTCAAATGTTTCAATTTCATATTTTTCAGGACTTCCGTTTAATATTTTTTTTATGGCGGGATGATCCTTTAATTCAAAGGCTTCGGAATTTTCCCAGAAGGATGTTTTTTCTATATCCGTTATTGAATAGAAGTCGTTTAAAGAGGGTTGCCCGTCAAGGTTGAAGACTACAAAAAGATTATCCGGATCTGATGCATCTATAACCAGTATAGAATCCCGGTCATTTCTCTCTATAACATAAGAAAGCATTAATGAATTAAACTGATAGGTATTCAGTACAATTTCTTTTTTTTCTTTTTCACTCAGCTTATCAAAGTATTCCTCTCTGTTATATGAAGCTTCGTCATATTTTCCTTCATAATGCATTGTACCGTCATTCGGCAGGTATTCGGTTAATGATTCTTTGCTTAAGATGTCTTTATGATCCATCAGATAGTCCATCTTAAATCTCATAAAATTCTCGTTAATAGTATTCTGGGCACTCAGGACATTTACATACAGGTTATCTCTAAGGCTGGTCTTCATCATTATCGAGGTAATACCTATTACAATATTGGACATGATAAAGAAGAGCACAGAAAGAATAATGAATATAAAAGAACCTGTCTCTATGATAAGCTTGCTGTATTTAGTTTCGGAGTTATCGTTTTTTCTCATAGTGTTCCTTTAAATTTCAGGCAGAGCATGGTAAGATCATCAAACTGCTGAGCTGTACGTATAAAGTGATCAACAGATTCTTTAACATTTTTAAGAGTTTCTTCAGGCAAAGCCTGAGGATCTGTGTTTAATGCTTCGAGAAGTCTGTCTGTTCCGAAAAGTTCATTGGTTATATTTGTTGCTTCGGCTACACCGTCTGTATATACAAAAATACTGTCTCCCGGTTTAAGCTGTATTGTTTCATTTCTGTATTTTATTCCGGACATTCCGCCGAGTACAAAGCAGTGTTTTTCTTTCTTGATCTCGTATCTTCCGGTTGTATTTATGGCAGGGAATTCGTGACCTGCATTGGCAGTGACGAGTGATCCGGTTTTAAGATCCAGTATACCAAGCCATGCCGTTACGAACATATCCATGTTATTTCGGCTGCAGAGATCAATATTGACTTTTTCGAATATTTCAGCCGGATCGGAAAGATACATGGTGTAATTTCTTATGGAAGTCATGGCGGCCATCATAACAAGAGATGCCGGGATTCCCTTTCCTGATACATCGGCTATAACAAGAGCCAGATGTGTATCATCAACATAGAAGAAATCATAAAAGTCCCCGCCTACTTCCTTGGCCGGCGTCATGGATGCAAATAATGTGATGTTTTCCGTATCAGGAAATTCCTTTATAAGAGAATCGTCCTGTATTACCGAAGCCAGTGATAACTCTGATTTTACTCTTTCCTTATCCTGAGTAAGCTTTATATTATCAATTGCATATTTGTCCAGCTCTATGGCAAGAGCGCTTATATCCTCGGAAAGTATTCCGAATTCATTTTTGAGTTTTATTTTTGACATTTTTTCTACTACGGCATCACTGTCCTTGTTATCCATATAGCCACGTAATGCGGATTGTATGGAAGTCAGGGGCTTGGTAGCCTTATGCCGTATGAATATAAAACATACCAGATCAAGGATGATCAGGCATATTACTATGATAAGTAATGCAAGCTCAAAAGAATCCTGGAGGGAGTAGGAAATGATATCATCCATTTTATAGTGGAGGATACAGTAGGTGGCTATATTTCCGCTGGGATTTTTGACAGGATAATATGCATAAGTGTCAGGCATAAAAATGTCTCCTGTCAGCTCGTATGTAAAATCAGTATAATCATCGGATAATATTTTTTTTACGGGACCCAGTTTATAAAAGTTTTCGCTGTATATATCTCCCAGGGAGTATTTACTGCTGTCTGAGGCTGAATCATAAATAAGAATCTTTGCTGTGCCGACTGAATCTACGGATACACAAAAAATCTCATAATAGAATGAGGAATGGACCAGAGTTTTCAGAGCCATAGTATCGTAGTAATAACAGGACTCGGCTACTACATACTGTTCCTTGTCTGTGAAGGTATTAAAACCCTTTTCGATTATTTCATTATCTGTATATTCTATTTCAGCTCTTGCATCAAATATACCGGGCTTGATATCTTTGGATAATTTGGAAGAGTTATCAAGCCAGTAATTACTTATCTGCTTTGATCTGGTTGCACCGGATAAGGATTCTGATATCTCGTTGAAGTCATTGTATATTGGCTTTACTTTGCTTGCTACAACATTTTTTTCCGTGGTCCATATGATGTAGCAGACGCAGATGATAAGAAATATCAGGAATATAAAAGTAACGATGAAACCTATCTGTAATAGAATTTTATGATTCCTTTTTTTCATAATTAATACCTGTAATGTGACAAGGAATATGCCATGTTACATCCTGTTATAATAACTTGATTGAAAGTACTGTCAGATCATCAAATTGCGGTGCTTCGCCGGCAAACTCATCTACAGAGGCTTTGACATTTTTAAGAAGCTCCTCGGGCTGTGCGTCAGGTGAATTATTCAGTACCTCAAGCATTCTGTCCGTTCCGAACATCTCATCTTTTGCATTTGTTGCTTCCGGAACACCATCAGTATATACAAATATGGTGTCGCCTGCCTTTAAATGGATCTCTTCGGTTTTATACTTTGTGCCGCTCATGCCGCCTATAACAAAACCGTGTTTATCTTTAAATAGTTCAAAGCTGCCGTTTATGTTAATGGCAGGATATTCATGTCCTGCATTTGATGTGATGAGAGTTCCTGTTTTCAGATCCAGTATACCAAGCCATACAGTAACAAACATATCCTTCATATTTTTACGGCATATTTCCTCATTTACTCTTTCAAGTATTTTTTCGGGAGAGTTAATGAGTGAAGCATAATCCCTGATGGAAGTGAGAGTTGCCATCATAACAAGGGATGCCGGAACACCTTTTCCCGATACATCTGCTATGGTCATACAGAGATGGTCATCATCTATCATAAAGAAATCATAAAAGTCGCCACCTACCTCCTTGGCCGGAGTCATGGATGCAAATAACCTGAATCTTGAGTCATCAGGGAAATCTTTTATAAGCATATCATTCTGGATACTTGCTGCAACGTTCAGGTCTGATTCATATTTTCCTGTTTCTTTTATAAGGTTAATGTGTTCGTTATTATATCTGTCTATTTCTGATGTCAGATCACAGAACTCGTCGGCAAGCTCTCCAATCTCATTCTTGGATTTGATCTCTGACATCTGATATTCTACAGTTTCACTGTTTTTATCATTTATATAGCCTCGGATTGAATCTGTTATTTTAGAGAGAGGTCTGGTTATAATTATATAAATGTAAACAGATATTATAATTGCAATACAAATAACACCTATGAGAATGAGGACAAGTGGCGGAAACAGAATCTTAAGGATTTCTTTTATGCTGACATCTTCCGTTTCATCCGATAAGATTGCAATATATCGGCTGTTACCAACGAATAAAGGAGCTGCGATAATGGTGCTGGGGGAATTATCGGGATTTATTTTTTCAATCTCATATGGGTTTGAGCTTCCGTTTATTATTGCTTCAATAGCCGGATGTTCACTGATGTTAATATCGGGACTATTTTTTCTGAATGATGAATTATTCAGGAATTTATTAAAAACAAATATTTCTGAGATGTCACTGTTGTCGGCATACATGACTACAAAGGGATTTTGCGGATCCGAAACATCTAATATGGATATGTAATCACGTCGGTTTCTGGTAACAATATAATTCATTCGATAGTATGATAATTTATAATACAGAATTGTAATATAATTTTTACTTTCTTCACTCAGAGCGTTGAAGTTTGTTTCGTTTAATCTTTCCGGTATATCTTCCATATCCAAAGATTCGATATTTTCAAAGTTGCTGAACAATTCCAGATTTTCATTGCTCATTACTTCAGGGTTATCTATCAGATAATCAAGCATGAATGACGGAATCTGATCTTTGAATTCGCTTTGTATTTCTAAAACATTAACATACAGATTGTCATTGATGCTGGTCTTTTCCAAAAAGATTGTTATGGTAATGATTATTATTGCCAATGTGAGAAAAAGCACGGAAAGAATAACAGATATGAATATACCTGTTTCAACAATAAGCCTTTTGCTTTTTTTGTTGTTTTTCTTTTCGCTGTTTTTCATAGTTTACCTTTAAATTTTATACATAGCATTGTAAGATCATCAAACTGCTGCGCTGTGCCTATAAAGTCATCAACAGCCTTTTTAACGTTTTCCAAAGCATCTTCAGGAAGTGTGCTTTCGGAAGTGTTGAGTGCGCTGATCATCCTATCTGTTCCAAATAATTCATTTTTGACATTTGTTGCTTCAGGAACGCCGTCTGTATAGACGAAAATGCTGTTGCCGGGCTTCAGCCGGATTTCTTCATTTTTGTATTTCATGCCGGGCATTCCGCCGAGAACAAAACCATGTTTATCTTTGAATAATTCATATTTTCCGTTTGTATTTACAGCCGGGAATTCATGACCGGCATTGGAAGTGGTTAAAAGACCGGTCTTAAGATCCAGTATTCCGAGCCAGGCAGTAACAAACATATTTGTGTTATTTCTCAGACATAATTTGTCATTTAGTTTTTCGAGTATTTCGGCCGGATCAGAGAGCAGCATAGTGTAGTTTCTGATTGAAGTCATGGCTGACATCATAACAAGAGCGGCCGGAATTCCCTTTCCGGATACATCGGCTATTGTAAGTGCAACGTGACTATCATCTATATAGAAGAAATCATAGAAGTCTCCTCCTACCTCTTTGGCGGGAGTCATAGATGCACATATTTTTATGTTGTCATTATCAGGAAAATCTTTTATAAGGGAATCATCCTGTATTTCGGATGCGAGGGAAAGCTCGGCTTTAACTCTTTCCTTATTCTGTGCCAGCTTTATATTATCAATAGCATAAGTATCCAGTTCCACAGCCAGAGTACTGACATCTTCTGAAAGAACTCCGAGTTCATTTTTGGCTTTTATTTTTGACATACGTTCAACTACATCAGCACTCTGTTTGTTCTCCATATAGTCATGTAAAGATGATTTTATGGAGAGCAGAGGCTTTGTTGCTTTTTTTCTGAGAAACAGAAGTACAATAAAATCCAGCAGGATCAGACTGAGTACGATAGCTATTATGGATATCTCAAAAGACTCCTGAATTACGTAGGATATTATATCATCCATATAATAATGGAAGATACCTATACTTACGATGTTTCCGCTTTCGTCTTTGAAAGGGAAATATACATAAATATCAGGACTTAGGAATTCTCCCTTCAGTTCGTATGTAAAATCAATATAATCGTCCTCTAATATATTTTTTACAGGTTTGATATCGGCGAGGTTTTCACCATATATTTCCCCCAGATTATATATGTGCTCTTTATTTTTTGAATATGAAAGAAGTACGCGTGCCTCTCCCTGCGAATCTAAAACCACGCTGCAGTAGTCATTATAAAAACTGTTTTCCAGTAAATAAATCAGAATAAAATTATCAAGAGAATAATAATAGTTTGCCAGTATGCTTTGGTCCTCGGGAGTGTAGGTTTCAAATTTATTCCGGTGTGTTTCTTCATCGGTACCATAGACAAGATAATCTTTGTCTTCATCAACAGCAAAACTGTCATAAGATAGTTCGGAGGAGTGTTCAAGCATATATTTTATTGATGACTCGGATTTGGTTTCAAAGGATAGACACTGATCTATTTCGGAAATATCATTTTTCATAGGTTCTCTTTTACTTGATACTATGATATTTTCCGTGATTCTTATTACAAAAAGAACGCAAATAATAAGACTTATCAGAAAGATAAGAGTAATGACAAGACCTGTTTGTAATAGAATTTTTTTGTTTCTTTTTTTCATGTATGATTCCCAGACGCATTTTGACTTATGACACTTATGTCATTATATTTTAAATGATATGAAGGATGAGTGCAACACGGCTTTTCCATTCTGGTTAAATATATAGAAATAAATAAATATGGGTGTTATAATAATGACAGTTTGTTTCTATAATTGTTATAGGAGGATATTATCGTGTTTGGTTTGACTGTCAGACGACTTAATACAAATAAGCCATACACCATGGAAGAACTATATGAAGCAATAAAAGATCAGAAGTTTGATGCTGGTAAACCTGAGTATTATAAGGATGGCATTATTCAGCTGATCATATTTCCTCCCCTTGACA
This sequence comes from uncultured Lachnospiraceae bacterium, assembly GCA_902781895.1. GTDB lineage: Bacteria > Bacillota > Clostridia > Lachnospirales > Lachnospiraceae > Eubacterium_Q. The sequence goes on along the minus strand of CACZLA010000001.1, from coordinate 99,815 downwards.
AGTTTAACCAGGTTCGTATCGCCCCTGCAGAGTTAAAAAAAGGTTCGTTTTCCAAATTTAAGATAAAAAAATCCAGAGAGGTCGGAATAGTAAACAGAGTTGAGTATCGCGTGATGAAAAAAGGAAGTCGTGGTCTGGTAGGTATATTCAACTTCGCCGGAAAAAACACAAGGCGTGCCGAGGAACAGGTGAAATCGATATACGAGGTGCTTCAGGCTCTGGGCCTTTAGTATATATATTTGAAGGATGAAAGGATGTAAAAATGAAAAGGATTATTGGTAGAGTTCTGATCGTATTACCGGCAGTATTACTGCAGATATTATGGTATGTCCTGGTAGTATTGGTTCTGAACAAATTCATGGGCGGAAATCTGGGTATAGTACTGAGGGCTGTATTTACTGTACTTGCTATAATTTTTGTCATCTATCTGGTTTCGAAGAGAGATGAAAGCTCGTATAAAATACTATGGATCATAGTTATACTTGCACTTCCTATTCTCGGTGCCATGCTTTATCTTACACTGGGAAACAAGAAGACAGGCAAAAAGCTTACAGAGAAGCTTCAAAAGGCTAAAAAGAATCTTTTGGAGGATAATGAAAAAGCAGAAAAAGGTCGGTCGCAGAATCAGATCATACTGGATAAGATTAAAAGTGAAGAACCTCGTCTTGGTCAGAGTCTTCAGCATTTATCCGAATCAACATATTTCCCCGTTCATATAAACGGAACTTCGAAGTATTATCCTTTCGGTGAGGATATGTTCGCGGATATGGTGGAGGATCTGAAGAAAGCCGAGCACTATGTATATATAGAGTACTTTATTATTGAGAACGGAAAATTCTGGGATACACTTGTTGATATCCTTCAGAATAAGGCCAGTGAAGGTGTTGATGTACGTGTAATGTATGATGACCTGGGAAGTATCGGAACTTATTCAGTAAAGGATATAGCGGATCTTCAGAAGAAGGGAATCAGATGTATATCATTTAATCCGTTCCTGCTTATTAAGTCACAGCTTAACAACAGAGACCACAGAAAGATCATGGTTATAGACGGTAAGGTTGCTTACAGTGGTGGTGTTAACCTTGCTGATGAGTATATCAACGAGGTTGAGAAGTTCGGTGTCTGGAAGGATATCGGTTTCAGAATTACGGGAACAGCAGTTCAGAGTTATACATACATGTTTGCTGAATTCTGGGACGCCTTCTCTAAGGATCCTGTTCCGAAGAAGATGCTGGTTAAGTCCGGATATGATGAAGCTCCTGATGAGACTAACGGATATATACTTCCGTATTATGATTCACCTATGCGTGATGAACCTGCAAGTAATGTGCTGTTTACCGAATTTTTATCTATGGCTACGGATTATGTCTGGTTCTATACACCATACCTGATGCTGGGAGATGCGCTTTTCGATGCATTTATCAGAGCTGCCAAGCGTGGCGTTGATGTAAGGATCATCATGCCGGGTATTCCTGATAAGAAAATGGTATTCAGACTGGGAAGAAGCTATTATAAGGATCTTCTTGCTGCCGGTGTTAAGATATATGAATATGAACCGGGATTTGTACACGCCAAGGCTGTACTCATGGATGGAAAGATCTGTGGTATCGGTACGGTCAATCTGGATTACAGAAGTCTGTTCCTGCATTTTGAGTGCTACTCACTGTTCTACAAGGCTGATATATATGAGAGCCTGAAGAAGGATTATCTTGAGACACTTAAGAAATGTCGTGTGATGTCTATAGAAGATGTTCAAAAGGGAAGACTTGGAATGCTTTGGGATGGCATTCTGAGAATAGCGGCACCGCTGCTTTAGGAAAAATGAGACGAGGGGACGATTTCGATGTCCCAAAGAGAGACATCGGAGTCGTCCCCTTTCCACATAAAAGACAGGAAAGGGGATAAGTATGGATGATACAGAAGCAAGGAAAAAAGAAGCCAAAGCGTATAGAAAAATAACCTCCAGAAGTGATCTCGGACTTTGGGAGGTACAGACAAAACGTACTATTGTGGAGGAACTGATCAGTAAGCAGGAATCAACCAGACACGAGCTTCTTATTCCCATAAGACATGAACGTATGTCTGCAACCCCATTTACATTTTTCAGAGGGGCAGCCAACATTCAGGCCCATGATCTTGCATCAACACCGAGAACGGATTTCAGAGTTCAGGCCTGTGGTGATGCACATATTTCAAATTTTGGTATCTTTGGTTCTCCTGAGAGAAGAGTTGTATTTGATATAAATGATTTTGATGAGACTCTTCCGGCTCCTTTTGAGGTGGATATAAAACGTCTCGTGGCAAGTATAGAAATATGCGGACGTACTCGCGGCTTTTTGAAAAAGGACCGGGAGGATGCAGTATATTCGGCAGCAAAGTTTTATCGAGAGTCCATGATGCATTTTTCGGAAATGGGAACCATAGAGGTCTGGTATAAGCATCTGGATCTGGAAAGATTTATTGAAAACGATCCGAATTTTTCGGATGCAGATCAGCTGGCTATAATGAGAGAGACTGTAAATAAAGCATTAAAGAAGGACAGCAACCGTGCCATAAAGAAGCTTACGGAAACAGTTGACGGCAAGCTTCGTATCAAGAGTAATCCTCCTCTTATTATTCCCATAAGAGATATGTTAAGTGAGGAAAAAGTTTTATATGATTTCAGTTATAATATCAATAAAGCTCTTGAAATATACGTAAAGTCTCTTCCGGCAGAGCGTAGGGATCTTGTGAAGCATTATGAACCGCTGGAGCTTGCCCATAAGGTAGTAGGTGTAGGCAGCGTTGGTCTTCAGGCCTGGATGCTGGTAATTATGGGAAGTACGAAGGGTGATCCACTGGTACTCCAGATAAAGCAGGCTGAAAGATCGGTGCTTGAAGAGTATTACGGTAAAAGTAAGTATAAGAAGGGTGGTCAGCGCGTTGTTGAAGGTCAGCGTGCTATCCAGACTGCCGGAGATATACTTCTGGGATGGCTCAGTCTTGAAATCCATGAAGGGGTTCATAGAGACTATTATGTAAGGCAGCTTTGGGATGCAAAGGGATCCTTTGATCTGGAAACCATAAATGAAAACGGTCTCAAAGGTCTTGCTTCCATGTGTGCCTGGTCACTTGCTCATGCACATGCCAAGACCGGTGACAGACATGCTATAGCCGGATATCTCGGAAAAAATGATACATTTGAAAAAGCTATGGTAAAATATGCATCACATTATGCAGATCAGAATGAAGCTGATTATGAGATGTTTTTGAAGTATTGTAATAAATGATGGAGAAGTAAAACGGGGTAGTTGATTTGTTGCATGATTATGGGGAGGTAGTTTATGGCAGCACCAAAGACAGAATTAGCAGAATATGTTGATCGTCAAATAAGAAAATATGAAGGTATAATGGTTCCTATAAAGGCAAGCAGTTCAGAGAGGATGTTTACAAAGAAGGTTCCCATAGAGAAGCTTCATCCGAATCCGGATGACGAATTCTGCAGTAAAACCGTAGGGCCGAATTATAGCATTTATAACCGTTATGTGCGTGCGTTTCAAAGATTCGGAACCATGGAACAGAGTATTAAGGATGAACCCATAACAGTTCAGAAGGTACATCCCGATGGATATATGATACTTAACGGACATCACAGATGGGCGGCAGCCATGAGAGTGGGCTTCAAGATGATTCCGGTGAAGATCGTAAACCTGACAAATGAAGTTGATATTGAGAAGATGCTCCGTGCATCCGAACATGATAAGAGAGCTGCACTGGATCTGGACGAGGTTATTTTCTGTTCCCATGGAAGTGATGTGGCAGAGAGACCCCTTCCCTTTCCAATGAATAAAATGTTTGCCGAAAGAATAAGACTTGGTCTTCCTGCCCTGTTGCATTATCTGGGAAAAAAGGGATATGATGTATGGGTATATTCGGCAGAGTATTATTCCCTGGATTATCTCCAGAATTATTTCAAAAGATATTCCGTAAAGGTGGACGGTATAGTAACGGGTATAAGCAGAAAGGATAAGAAATTCTCTGTTGCAAAGAAGAAGGCAGAGACCATGATCACTAAAAAATATAAAGAAACTCTTCATATAGACAGAGATGTGCTTGTCAGGATATTCCCTGAAGAATCAAGGTTTGAGGATTATGAAATAAAGGCGGAGCCATCAGATTGGTCCAGAGAGGTTATGGGTATTATTCGTAAGTTTCAGCGGTAATAAGGGAAATGGATCCTGCATTAAAAGGATTGGATAGGAAAATGAAAAAAGCTCGTTTAGAAAATCATGAAAAAATGCGTGTTTCATTCGATCTGGATGAAGTTCTTTTCGTGCTGCCTGAAACACACAAAACAGAACCACCCCTGAGATTTCCCTTTAATAAAATATATAAGGAACGTCTTCGACTTGGAACTCCGGATGTGATAAATACTCTTCAGGAGCTGGGATATGAAGTGTGGGTATATACCTCGTCCTTCAGAACTGAGAGCTACATCAGGAATCTTTTCCGCCATTACCATATAAAGTTTGATGGTATAATAAACGGAACCCGTCATCTGAAGGAGGTCCAGAGAGATAACAAACAGCAGCTTCCGCAGAAGCTCCCCAACAGATACAGGATATCCCTTCATATAGATGATGAGGCTATAGTGGTTTCGTTGGGAAAACAGTATGGCTATAACGTTTTTCAGCTGAACGCCCAGGATGATGACTGGAAGGAAAAGGTTATTGACTGTGCGGACAAGATAAGAAAACGTGATTTCGGTGAAGAAGAAATATGAACAGATTTTGAACATAACATTTACAATTTGTTTAAAGCTTTTTTACGGATTATTCAACCCTTTTGGGAAAAGACATGCTACTATATATACAGTTCAACGAGGAACCTACAAGTTTCTTATATAAATAGTGTAAAAGAAAAGACGCTGAGATATCGGCGTCTTTTCTTTTTTATTTTTTTGAAAAAACATCATTTTTGATGCCAAATTGATGTTTTTTTTGAGTAGTATGTCCCCGATGAAAACAAATGAATGAGTTTTTGAGGAGGATGTTATGAGAAATCTGAAGAAAGTTATGTGTACATGTACAGAGCCGGGAACTGATAAGTACGGTAATGAAATAAAGCCACAGAAGGATGATGAAAATGAAGCAATATATGCAAGAAAACAGATTTCTCAGGAAGAAATGAAAGAATACAGATCCTTCGTTGATGCAGCCGGTGGTGTATATGGATGTGACAGTAAGGTCTGGGATATAGTAAGTAATCAGATTTTTACAAAATAATCCTTTTATATATAAGCCCGAATTATTCATGGAATAATTCGGGTTTTTTATGATTTACTCGAAAAAAACTAAGATATATGATACGATGAAACCGTTAGAGACATGAACAACAAGTAATAACGTTCGGGAATGGAGACTGAAACTATGAAGATATATGATATAGCACAGGAAGTATTCGGGTGCAGGGTTTTTCCGGGTGATCCAAGTCCGGAAAGAACAATCATGATGGATATAGATAAGGGAGATATCTGCAACCTGACTGAGTTTAAAATGTGTGCACATAACGGAACACATGTGGATGCACCATATCATTTTGTAAACGACGGAAAGACCATAGACCAGGTGGATATGGACAGATTTATCGGTTATGCATATGTGGCAGAGCATGAGGGAGATATTACTGCAGAGGATGCAGAGAAGATTCTCAGTCAGGCAGAAAAATGTGATCCGAGGGCTGTAGAGAGGATCCTTGTGAAGGGGGACGCCACCATGACTGCTGAGGCTGCGAAGGTTTTTGCAGCTGCGGGAATAAAGCTTTATGGAAATGAGTCACAGACCGTTGGTCCCGAGGACGCACCGAAGGAGGTTCACCTCATTATGCTGGGAGCGGAGATAGTACTCCTTGAGGGAATCAGACTTGAAAGTGTTCCGGAGGGAGTATATCTGCTGAATGCAGCACCTCTCAATCTGGGTGGAGCCGACGGAGCACCATGCAGGGCAACTCTGGTGGAGTTATAGGGAAGAAGCTTACTTAACTGATGGAAATATGGAGGTGATCACCATAGCTACATACGTTATGTCTGATATTCATGGACAATATGATCTCCTTATGGATATTATCGAAAAAATAAAACTGAATGATGAAGATACACTTTACGTGCTTGGGGATCTGATCGACAGAGGTCCTCATCCCATTAAAACTGTTCTGAAGCTTATGGAGATGCCGAATGTTATCTGTCTTGTTGGAAATCATGAGTTGATGGCTATCGACTGTCTTGATTTTCTGATGAAGGAGATTACAAATGAATCCATAGCCTCTATGGATGCCATGACGATAAATAATATAGTTTCGTGGAAGATAAACGGTTGTGATACAACACTAAAAGAATTCCGTGCGTTGGACAGGGAAACACAGATGGAGGTTCTGGAATTTTTTAAGGATTTTTCTTTGTATGAAGAAGTTACTGTAGGAGATAAGGATTACTTTCTGGTACATGCGGGGCTGGGAAATTATCGCCCCGATAAAAAGATAGAGGAGTATTCTGTTTTTGAAATGGTCTGGGACAGAGCTGATTATGACATTCAGTATTTTCCTGACAAATATACAGTGAGTGGTCATACACCCACACAGTTTATTGAGGGAAATCCAAAGCCGGGATATATATTTAAGAAAAACAACCATATAGCCATTGATTGCGGAGCACATATACCCGGCGGAAGACTTGCTGTCCTGTGCCTTGACACGGGAGAAGAGTTTTATTCATCATATGATGATTAATATGTCTGATACTCCCCTCCCTGATAATATCTTATTCCGAGTCTTCCTTGTGCCAGTGCCAGAAGAAGAAACCGAGAAGAAATACATAAATGGCTACGGCGTAGAAAAAGGTAAATGCCAGAAGAGGAATAGGTATTTCTCTATCTTTTTTCATGATACGTTACCCCCTTTAAAAATATAGAGATATTGTGTGAATTAACATCACTCCTATTTTAACTTAGATTCAGGAAATTCGCAATTTCGAAAGATTATTTATTTTTTCCGGATAGATCATTTATTATCTCCCCTGCAATTATCAGTCCCACAACAGATGGTACAAAGGCAGTAGAGCCGGGAACCGGCTTTTCTGATGTGTTTTCAAGTGGCTGTATAGGTGGCTCCTTTGAATATACTACCTTAAGGGAATCAATGCCGCGCTTTCTGCATTCGCGTCGCATAACCTTTGCCAGGGGGCAGATGGAAGTTTCATAAATATCAGCAACCTCGAACAGTGCGGATTTTATTTTATTTCCTGCACCCATGGAGGAGATCACAGGGACTCCGGCTTTTTTTGCGTTCTCCACTATAGTCAGTTTTCCGGTTACCGTATCAATAGCATCCACAACATAATCATACTCACGAAAATCAAACTGATCCTGTGTTTCGGGGAGATAAAAAGTCTTATAGGTTCTGACTTTGCACTCGGGTGAAATATCCTTTATTCTTTCTTCTGCCACATCAACCTTATACCTTCCGACAGTCTTTTCTGTTGCAATTATCTGTCTGTTGATATTGGAAAGACAAACCTTGTCATTATCTATCAGATCAAGGGCGCCTATCCCGGAACGAGCAAGTGCCTCTACAACATATCCACCCACTCCGCCTACTCCAAATACGGCTACACGACACGCGGCTATACGATTCATAGCATCAGCGCCATATAAAAGCTGCATTCTCGAAAACTGTTCTGACATTAAAACATCCTTTCCTGAAAAAATATCAATATAAATATAAGAGAATTATAAAACAAAAACAAATAATATCAACAGCTTCAGAACGTATTTTTTGTTGACAACCTCGTATCATAGTGTTTATGATTTTTTCTGAGTTTTTAAATACTTTTATAAGTTTTTAAAGTAATGAAAGTGAGGTATTGAAATGGGAGAATCAATGAAGGACTATGAGGGAATGCTGGAAGAATCATACAGTCTTATGGGGGATGGTGTTCATAATACTGATGAACTTCTTGCCTGGAAAAAGGCCGAGGAACTTCAGGAATCGCAGGAGAATATCACCGTTACGGTAAGTGAAGTTGTTAAGGGTGGTGTGGTTGCCGATTTTGAAGGGATAAGAGCTTTTATTCCTATTTCAAAACTATCTATAGAAAGAATAGACGATTGTGATCCTTTTTTGGATAAGGAGATTGAGGTCAGAGTCTTTGAAGCGGATATGGAAGCAGATAAACTGATTCTGTCTGCAAGGGAGATACTTAAAGAAAAACAGGAGGACAGCAGAAAGAAGAAGCTTAGTGATGTTAAGCCGGGACAGGTATATCATGGAGTGGTTGCTACCATAAAGGAATACGGAGCATTTGTTGATATCGGTTCCGGTCTGTCAGGACTGGTTCATATCTCACAGATATCACATAACAGGATCAAGCATCCGGGAGTGGTTCTTAAGGAAGGTCAGGAGGTTGATGTTAAGGTCATCGATATCAAGGATGGCAAAATATCACTTTCAATAAAGGCTCTTCTGGATGATCCGCAGGAACAGCCCCTTGATGAGGATATTGTACTTCCTGAATCAGACGGACTTGGAACATCCCTTGGAGATATTTTAGATGGATTAAAATTATAAGATGGTTGAAATAAAAGAAGAGTGGAAGAAGAATGAAAGTTAATTTGAAATGTTCGGGCCTTATGGCGGCTTATTATGCAGTGCATTGTGTCATATTCAGCTATGTGACATATTATCTTGCTGACATTGGTATATCTGACCTGGTTATCTCCTTTGTTATCTCGGGAGCATGTGCGGCGGGTGCGGTGATACAGATTGTGGTCGGAAGAATAGCAGATAGTACTATGCACTGGAATTGGAAGAAGCTTCTGCTGTTATTCGGAGGTATTGAACTTGCGATTGCAGTATCAAGATTGTTTATCCATGGGGATATCTGCGAGCTGATCCTGTATGGCCTGATAATGGTTGTCCAGCTGATCATGATGCCTTTGGTGAATCTGTCCGGTTTTGACTATACGTCTAAAGGAATGCCGGTAAACTATGGAGTCATCAGAGGAGTTGGCTCTGCTGCTTTTGCCGTAGCGTCTTATATTATCGGAAAGCTGACGGACAACCGGGGAGGCAGGATTGTTTTGACTACTACCGCTGTTTTGACAGCAGCGCTTTTGGTGGTTGTATTTATTATGCCTGATCCCGGTGATCCTGCTTCTCAGAAGCAGGATGCGGATACGGAAAAAAAGAAGACTAAAATCACTGATTTTATTAAGAAATATCCTGCTTTTTTTGTTATATCCATAGGTGTGACTCTGATTTTTGTTTATCACAATATGCTGACTATATTTTTTATCCGAGTAGTTGAAGATGTGGGAGGAACCGGTGGGAATCTGGGAACGTCACTGGCTATAGCTTCAATTATGGAACTTCCCATATTATTTATCTACGGATTTATAAATCGCCGTGTGATCAAGTCGTCCAAACTTTTACTGCTCATATCCTGTGGATTATATATTATAAGAGGCGTTCTATACCTGTTTGCGGGAAATGTGACAATGATCTATCTGATCCAGTTGATGCAGGGAGTGACCTACGGACTTATGGTGGCAGCAAAGGCAACCTATGCGGATGAATGTATGGAACCGGAGGATAAGGCAACAGGTCAGGCGGTAATGACATTTGCGGATGCCTTCGGAGTTGTTGCCGGAACCTTTATCGGCGGAGCTTTAATAAATTACGGCGGAACAAGATTTATGCTTTTAGGTGGAGTGATAATTACTGTTATTGGAACACTAGTAACATTACTGGCTTCGGTAAGGAAGGAAAAATAAAGGGAAGATGAGCTGTTCCCATTTTTAAGCTGAAAAATAGTATTATATTTGATATAATTATCAAGAGAATATTATTAGCCAAAATATGTTTCTACCGGCGGACAAGGAGAAAGATATGAAGAAAGTTGTTTTACTTTCTAAGGATTATGAGGGGATAAAAACTATAGAGAACATACTTGAAAAAAAGTATGAGCTGCATAAAATAGAGACCTTTGAAGAGGTTAAGGCTTTTGTTAATGATAATAAAGCGGATATTACCGGTATTATTATCCATAAGCCATCAGTCTGGTATGGGATTGATGATTTTATTTCATGGATCAAGGACAGCAATACATTTTTGTTTGCCGTTCCTATATTTGTCATACCCGGTCTGGATACTATCGAAGAGGATGAAAAATTCCTTGGTGGTCCTGTGATTGATATACTGGATTCGTCTGAAAGAGAAAATATTATCTATAACAGAGTAGGTAATGTATCACAAAGTGTGAACTCACTTTCCTTTAATGAATTTGCAGATATGCTTCGTGTCCTTCCGTCCCTTGTTTATCTGAAGGATGATGAGGGAAGATATGTTTTCAGTACGCAGTACTGGCATCATCTGGACCATTATGATGATCCGGACTGGACCATAGCAGGAAAGACTGATCTGGAGATAAGAAAAGATACTGAAAATGCAAAAAAGGCTATGGAGTCCGATAAAAGGATCATCAGCTCCGGAGTCGGAACTTCCTATATTATTGAGGAAAATGAGGATGATCAGCAGGAATTCCTGCAGCTTATAAAGGAACCTCTCAAGGATGAAAACGGAAGAGTCAAGGGAATCATTGCACTTATAAATGATGTCACCGAAGAGGAGCTGCTTCGTCGTAAGCTGGAAAAGATTTCCTTTACCGACGAACTGACCGGAGTTAATAATCGAACTTTTTATGAGAATTATGTAAAGAATGTAAGTCCGGATAAGTTCCCGATAAGTATTATTTCCGCAGACTGTGATAACCTGAAAAATATAAATGACAAATACGGTCATATGGTAGGAGATGAATATATAAGAATGTCGGTAACCATGATGAAGACCATACTTCCCGAGTCTGCTGTTATCTGCAGAATGGGCGGTGATGAATTCGTTGTATTTCTTGAAAAAACGGATACTGACACTGCAAGACGTTTTGTGAATGTCCTGAATGAGATGGAGGATATTTTCAAGATAGTTGATCAGAAGCTTAGTGTATCCTTTGGTTTCAGCACTATGGAATCCTATGATTCGGATACATATCTGGAAGAGTATATTGCCAAGTCTGATGCTGATATGTATAAGAGTAAAAAAAGGAAAAAGATAAGAAGAAGCTAAAAAGAAGCCTTTTCTGTATCCCCACCGGGGTGGTCAGCTGACCACCCTGCCGTATATTCTGAAGTCGCTTCCTTCTTTTATGGGAATGGGTCTGTAAGCGGGGTTGATGGACAGCAGTTCTATACGTCCCTTTTCCTTATGAAGCCGCTTGCAATATGCTTCTCCGTCCAGAGAGAAAATTCCGATATCCCCGTCCATAAGTTCGGTGGTGCGGTGTACCCATACTATCTGCCCATCCAGATATCTCGGAGTCATACTGTCACCGTTAAGGCGGATGCCGAAGCTTGCGGAGTCAGGTACTTCGCTTCCGACTATGACCATATCATATGCGTCTCCGTCAAGATATTCACCCGTACCGGCTGATGCGGCCAGATGGAAGAGCGGAAGCTCCCGCTGTATTCTTGCAGGGGAAACGGGGGGAGTATCCTTCGGATTGGCTGACTTAACAGCTTTGACTGAATGGTCTGAACTGCCGGCAGCTATACTGTATTCCTTGGTAAGGGACAGAATCCTTATGAAATCCAAAGCCTTTTCTTTACCCTCGCTATTGAGAACAGAGAGAGGGTTGTCGGGATTCGGTTCCAGGAAGGCTGAGTATATATCCGTTATGCCATACATCTTACATAGAAGAAGGAACTGTGTGGCGTTGGGGTGTGCCAGTCCCTTCTCCCATGCTGAGATCCCCTTGTTTTTAATAGGATAATTATTTTTCGTGAGCATGGCTGCCACATCTATCTGTGAGTAGCCTGCTTTTTTTCTGTAAAGAGCGAGAGTTTCACCCAGTGTTTTCATATGGATACCTTCTTTCCTGATGATTAATTGTAATTATAGAGGAATATGAGCAATAAATCAAGCAAAAATCCATAAAATATAGAATATTATTTTAAAATATACTTGAAATCTAAATGATATAGAATTATTATAGTGATACATCACATATGGATTCGGTATTGATTAAAATGAAACTGAACTGATCAGAGGCGAAAAGAGGAAAAATATGCAGAAAGGAGCTGGTTTATTTGATTGAGGAAAGTCCCTGCAAGGTGTATGTAGATGTGAATGTTGAATTTACCAGAGATGGACGTCTTATCCCCAGGTCCATCATCTGGCGTGACGGGGCAATATATGAGATACAGCGTGTAACGGAGATCAGGAGAACGGCTAATCTTGCCACCGGAGGAACAGGAGTAAGATATACCATCTATGTGGATGGGTTTGTAAAACATCTTTACTACGGAGATAATCACCGGTGGTTTGTGGAGGCAAATGATTGAGCTGGCAGATGATCAATACGTCATGATCTTATTTTGCTGCCCGGATTGTGGAAGGCCTGGAGATATTTTATATATTCGTTTGTAAGTAATGTGGGTTTCACAGAGGATGGCAGTATATAGCCTATCTCCATATAATCATTTACCTTGAGCGGTCTTGCTACGATGTTAGGCCCGTTCAGATCTTCGTTGATGATACCGGAGCAGATGGTATAGCCGTTCATACCTATCAGAAGGTTAAACAGTGTTGCGCGGTCCTGTACGATAAGCTCCTTGTCACAGTCAACCGTACTGAGGATCTCTTCCGAGAAATAGAAGGAGTTATGGCTTCCCTGCTCATATGAAAGGCGGGGATAGGGAGCCAGGTCTGAGAGACTTATTTGCTTTTTCCCGGCGAGAGGGGAATTCTTCCCGACGAAAACATGAGGCTTTGCGGTGAATAATGGCGTGAATGACAGTCCATTATCCCGCAGAGTCTTTTTTATGATGGTTTCGTTAAAGCTGTTCAGATACAGTATTCCTATCTCGCTGCGGTGCATGGCGACATCCTCTATAATGGAATAGGTCTGGGTTTCCCTCATATGAAATTCATACTTGTCGCCTCCGTATTCCTTGAGAAGCTCTACAAATGCTTCCACGGCAAAGGAGTAATGCTGTGAGGAAACGCAGAAGTGAAGCTTTCCGGTGGATTTACCGGTGTAGCGTTCGTCTATAAGATCTGCCTGCTCCAGAACCTGCCTTGCATATCCGAGAAATTCCTCGCCCTCGGAGGTAAGCTCGATACCCTTCCTGCTCCTGTTAAATATATTTATCCCATATTCCTTTTCCAGCTCCTGAATAGCAGAGGTAAGGCTGGGCTGGGCAATATAGAGCTTTCTTGCGGCTTCTGTTATATTTCCCGTATCTGCAACGGTTACAACATATCTGAGCTGTTTTATAGTCATGGCAGTTCTCCTTTTATATCTCAGTGGGGTATAGTAATACCCTATATAGTTTAATAGATTTACACAATACAATAACATAAACCATAGAAAAAATCTATGAAAACTCCATAATATTATATATTTTACCTATTGTCATGACAAGGTTATACTTCCTTCAAACATCGATGCTTGTTAATTAACCCAAAGGTGCTTTTGACACCTGCATCATAAATATGAAAAAACAAAATATAGATGAAAGGAAGAAAAGATATGAAAACATCAGTTATTGGTTATCCGAGAATCGGAGCAGAGAGAGAATTAAAATTTGCATCTGAGAAGTTTTTTAAAGGAGAGCTGGATGAGAACGGCCTTGAGGCGGTTGCAAAGGAGATAAAGAGTAAGAATTACAAGAAACAGCAGGAAGCAGGAATATCATTTATCTCATCAAATGATTTTTCCTACTATGATAATGTGCTGGATACGGCAGTGCTGTTCAATATAGTTCCGAAAAGATATAAGGAGCTTGGACTTTCAGAGCTTGAGACCTACTTTGCTCTGGCAAGAGGTTATCAGGGAGAGAAGGGAAATGTAAAAGCCCTTGCACTTAAGAAGTGGTTCAATACAAACTATCACTACCTGGTTCCCGAGATTGATGATGACTCAGAGGTTAAGCTGGTGGGAGATAAGCCCCTTAAGGAATATAAGGAGGCTTTGTCTCAGGGCGTGGAGACAAAGGTTTTACTGACCGGTCCATTTACATTTATCAGCCTTGCAAAGTATACGGGAGAAAAGAAAAAGACAGACTTTGTGGATGCGTTTATATCTGAATATACAAAGCTTCTCGGTGAGTTAAATGATGCAGGAGTAAAATGGGTTCAGTTTGATGAACCTTATCTCGTGAGAGATCTGAGTGATCAGGACAAGGAGCTTTTTAAGAAGATATATACACAGCTCCTTGCTGCAAAAAAGAATGTGAAGGTACTGGTTCAGACCTATTTCGGTGATGTCAGGGATATTTATACAGCCCTCTCGGAACTGGACTTTGACGGAGTGGGACTGGACTTTACAGAGGGAAGAAAAACCTTCGAGCTTGTAACGGAAAATGGATTCCCTGCAGGTAAGCTTCTTTTTGCGGGACTGGTAAACGGAAAGAATATCTGGAGAAATAATTATGCAAAGACCATCGATATCATAAAGAAGCTGAAAAATGTTGAGGGTATTTCAGATGAGAATCTGGTGCTCAGTACTTCATGCTCACTTCTTCATGTGCCATATTCACTGGCAGGAGAGGATAAGCTTCCTGAAAATTATAAGAAGCATTTTGCATTTGCAGAGGAAAAGCTGGTGGAGATAGCGGAGCTTTCAAAGCTTGCTGATTATGCAGCTTCTTCAAATGTAGCTACTGTAGACAGCTTCAAAAATAACCAGGCACTTTTTGCCAGCAGAGATGACAGTGTGGATGAGGCTGTAAAGTCAAGAGTTGCTTCAATTAAGGAGTCTGATTATACAAGACTTCCGGAGTTTCACGAAAGAGAAAAGATACAGAAACAGAGACTGGGACTTCCTCTGTTCCCTACAACTACCATCGGTTCCTTCCCTCAGACTGCTGAGGTCAGAAAGAACAGAAGCCAGTTCAGAAAGGGCGAGATAACAAAGGAAGAATATATTGATTTTAACAAGAAGAAAATAGCCGAATGTATAGCTCTTCAGGAGGAGATAGGTCTTGATGTCATAGTTCACGGTGAGTTTGAACGTAATGACATGGTTGAATATTTCGGAGAGCACCTGGCAGGATATGTATTCACAAAGAATGCATGGGTTCAGTCTTACGGAACCAGATGCGTAAAGCCGCCGATCATCTGGGGCGATGTATCCAGAAAGGAAGCCATAACCGTGCCATGGTCTGTCTATGCCAAAAGCTGTACTGACAAGCCGGTAAAGGGTATGCTTACGGGACCTGTTACCATACTCAACTGGTCCTTCCCGAGAGAAGATATCTCCATAAAGGAAAGCGTGCTTCAGATAGCCCTTGCCATCCGTGATGAGGTTCTGGATCTGGAGGCAAATGGTATCGATATAATTCAGATAGATGAGGCCGCCCTGAGAGAGAAGCTTCCTCTCAGAAAGTCTGACTGGTATTCAGAGTATCTTGATTTTGCCATCCCCGCATTCCGACTGGTTCACAGCGGCGTTAAGCCTGAGACTCAGATACATACACATATGTGCTATAGTGAGTTTACGGATATCATCCCTGCCATCGATGCAATGGATGCAGATGTTATAACTTTTGAGGCGTCACGTTCCGATCTTCAGATACTTGATTCACTGAAGGAGAACAACTTCAAGACTGAGGTTGGTCCCGGAGTGTATGATATTCACAGCCCGAGAGTTCCTTCTGTAGAGGAGATAGTTGCGTCCCTTACAAAGATGCGTGAAAGGATAGATGATAACAAGCTCTGGGTAAATCCGGACTGCGGTCTGAAGACCAGAGGAGATGAAGAAACAAAGGCAAGCCTTATCAACCTGGTTAAAGCTACAAAGGAAATAAGGGGATAGGTTTTACCTTTTTAACCGTTTTGTCATATTGACATATTAAAATGAAATGGTACAATGCGAAGTAACGTTACAATTTGCATTGTACCATTTTGCTGTATCAGACCTAATGAGGGGGATACGGACATAGAAGGAGAAAAGATGAAAAAAGTAAAGAAGCTTCTGTGCATAACTCTATCTGCATGTATGGCACTTAGTGTTATCGGCTGCGGAAAAGATGACAAGAAAAGTAGTGAAGGAAGTGCCGTAAGTAGTGATTCTGCAAAGAATAATTATGCGGATCTTATTTTTGCGAAGGATGACAGCTTTAAGGGCGTTGAAATAAAATCCATCGATAATCTGAATCTTGTCGGAAGTGACCTTTATGTTCTCGGTCATGAGTATAATGAGAGTTCGGAAAATGCGTCACCTGCGGATGCATCAACTATGTCTGATGCAGTTATTGACGAGGGTATGAGTGATGCAACATATTATCTGAAAAAACAGCCTGTGGATGGTGAGTCTCAGGATATTGCAACAATATCCGGTCAGGGAGATATTCAGGATATATTTTACTTCGGTGATGGTACGCCTTACATAATAAACAGTCTGCCGGATGGTATTCTTTCAGAGCTGGACGGAGATAAAATGGTAAGAGCCAATGAGGCCATGACAGCTATTATCAATCAGGGTTCAGAGTTTTCACAGAGTATCATAAATGATAAGGACGGAAACGTTGTGGTATTATATAACAATTCTGTCATCTGCTATGATAAGTCAGGCGCACAGAAATACAGTTTCAAGCTTGAAGATTCAATAAATGCCATTGCGATGGATAAGGACGGAAATGTTGTAGTGGTATATAGCAAAGATGATGAGTCAAATTCCGAAAAGGTGTTTAACGCAAAGGTATATGATACGGCATCGAAGTCATTTAAGTCTGATGAATATCCGATAAATGTTTCGAATATGGCATATAGTGATCTGTTCAGCGGATCCGGAAAATATGATTTCTTTTACAAGACTTCAACAGTAATTTACGGATACAGCTATGCCGATAAAAAAGAAACTGCGATCATGGATATGGATCTGTCTGATATAGACAGCAACCAGACCATGAGAATAACTGTAGCAGATGAAGAAACATTTTATGCTACGCAGGTACCTGAGGATTCTGAAAGCGGAAAAGAGAAGGTAGTCAGATATAAGAAGGTTCCTGCCGAAAACGTAAAGGATCGTAAGATACTGACCGTAGCAACTACGCTGACACATTACGGCGTAAGGGATGCGGCAAAGAAGTTCAATGAGTCACAGGATGAGATAAAGATCAAGATACTTGATTACAGCGAAGAGGCTGATGCAAATGCAAAGCTCAGTGCAGATATTTCTGCCGGAAATATTCCCGATATGTATGTTCTTGCAGATGGTGTAGCGGGAATGACTATAGATCAGGCTATCAGCAAGGGGTATATAGAGGATCTGACTCCATTCCTCGAAAAAGACAGTGAGCTTTCCAAGGAAGACTTTATTCCGTCTGTATATAACACCATGTGCAGAGACGGAAAACTGTATTTTGTAGCGGATTCATTCCGTGTAAATGCAATAATAGGTAATGCGGATGAAATAGGAAGCGAACCGGGATGGACCTTCACAGAGTTTAAGGATTATGTATTTTCCAAACCTGAGGAGGCCAAGATATGCTGGTCTACATCAAAGAATAAAATACTTGAAACATATTTCAGTTCAAAAACTCTTGATTTTGTTGACTGGGATAAGGGTGAGTGTCATTTTGATTCGCCGGAGTTCAAGGCTCTGCTGGAGGTTTGCAACAGAGGAACCATGGAAGATAGTGATCCCGAAGTCATAACACATACAGGTGAGGATATTAAAAGCGGCAAGCAGTTGTTTATAACAGAGTCTATAGGAAACCGTGAGAACAAGATGTATCTGTATAAGAAGGTGTTCAAAAACGTGGCTATTAAAGGATTTCCTTCAGCAAACGGAAAAGGATTCCAGGCTTCATTTAACGCCCCTGTTGCCATGTCATCAGGCTGCAGTGATAAGGATGCAGCATGGAAGTTCCTCAGATACTATCTTACAGAGAAGCGTGCAGGAGAGATTATCGGATATGGATATGGTATTCCTGTAAGAGAAGATGCATATGCCGAATTTATGAAGGGATTTACTGCAACCTCAAAAGGTACAGATAAGTATGGAAATGAATTCTTAGATATGTCAGGTGAGCAGAGTCTGGATGATATAACAGCGCCGTATGAGCCGATGACTGAGGATGAATTAAAAGAGTATCGTAAGATTATTGACAATATTGACAGTATGGAGACAAATGATAATCATGTGATGTCTATCGTAAATGAAGATGCGCAGGCATATTTCTTAGGTGATAAATCACTGGATGACACCTGTAAGATAATCCAGGATCGTGTAACCACATATGTAAATGAAAATAAATAAGCGAGTACCCGCTAAAGATAAGTCGATGGGGCTGTCCCCATTGACTTATTTTTTATACATAAAACCTATTGACATAGTAGGTTTATAGATGTTATTATCTTCAGAAGTTACAGTTGTAATACACTAATTATATAAAGGTTTTATGATTTATGAAGGAAATTGATTATATTACAGAATATATCAGATCCGGTGAGAATGACGGAAAAAGACTGGGCCTTGAGCTTGAGCATTTTGTTATGGATTCACTGGGCAGATCTGTTTCATTTGATATGCTGTCAGGAATGATAGAGAAGGTTGCAGAAAGGCTGGGAGCGGATATCGCAGTTATTGACGGACGTGTCATGGGTTATTCACTGGAGGAATACTGTGTAAGTGTTGAACCCTCATGTCAGCTTGAGATAAGTATCTCACCATATGAGGATCTTTTTAAGATAAGAAATATATATGACAGCTTCCGTGATGTATGGACAGAGGTGCTGGCAGAGGAAGGCTTTTATCTTGTTGAAAATGGTATAGATCCGAGAGTTGAGACAGGAGAAATGGCACCTGCCGACTTACCACTCATACCTAAAAAAAGATATCATTACATGGACAGATATTTCCTGGAAACCGGAAAGTACGGAAGGCATATGATGAGAGCCAGTGCTTCAACTCAGGTTTCCATTGATTATATTTCTGAAAAAGATCTTGTAAGAAAGCTGAGGGTGCTGGAGAAGATATCTCCGTTCTTAATGCTTATGATGGAAAATAAATCTGAAAAGGATAGTTTTCTTGATGATGATAAAAAGGTGCATCTTCTCAGAACTCAGGTATGGGATGATCTGGATCCGGATAGAACGGGCTTTCTCGCAGGCTCCCTTGACAAGGATTACAGCTATGTTAAATATGCTGAGGATATACTGTCAAAACCCCTTGTTGTATATACAGACAAAGGGGAAACCACATATGCAGGTTCAAAAAGCATTATGGAAATGGGCGGACTCAGTGAACATCTCGTAGAGCATCTTATTTCGATGTTTTTCTTTCATATAAGGATCAAAAAATATCTTGAGGTGAGAGTTGCAGATTCGGTTCCTATAGATAAGGCTATAGCATATGCTGCACTTATTAAGGGTATTCTTTATGATGATGACTGTCTGGAGGAGGCGGAAGAGCTTCTTAGTGATATACGATGTATCGATGATATAAATGAAATAATAAATAATATAGAATGCGATGGCATAAAAGCTGTTTGTATGGATGGCATAAGCGTAGGCAAAATGTGTATAAAGATAGCGCATATTTCTGCAAAAGGCCTGACAGAGGATGAAAGGGGACTGCTTAAGGAACTGGTACCGATACCGGATTTCCATGCCATTGCCGGATAAAGCCGTGGCTTGGAAAGGAGACTTAAAATGTGTGAATTACTTGCTGTAAGTTCAGGCAGAAAGATAAAAGTAAATGCACTTCTTAAAACATTTTTTGACAGAAGTGATGAACATCCCAACGGATGGGGACTCGCCATACTTGACGGAAATAATGTATCTCTGGAGAGAGAACCGGTAAAAGCAAAGAACAGTCTGTATCTTAAAAACAGACTTTCGGCAAATATAGTTACATCCAACCTCCTTGCACATATAAGAAAGGCAACTGTAGGAGATGTGGACTATGAAAATACTCATCCCTTTGTTACAAAGGATGAATCAGGCCGGACCTGGGTGCTTATGCATAACGGAACCATTTTTGATTCTCCCGTGATAAGTGCATATCAATACAGACAGATAGGTTCAACAGACAGCGAGAGAGTTCTTCTTTATCTTGTGGATCAGGTAAATAAAAAGATACTTGATGATATGAATTTCTTTGATGTTAATGAGAGATTTAAGACGGTTGAATCGGTTATAGCGAAGCTGTCTCCGGAGAACAAACTTAATCTTGTGATCCATGACGGAGAATATCTCTATGTTCATAAAAATGATGTCGGCACTCTTTTTATGAAGGAGGTGCCGGGTGGTGTGATATTTGCTACACATCCTCTTGATAATGAAGACTGGACAGAGGCTCCCGACAATCAGCTGCTTGTGTATAAAGATGGTGAATGTGTCTATAAGGGACATAAGCATTCATACACGTATGAGGAAAATGAGGAGCAGACGAAGCTGCTTTATCTGGGTTTTTCAGGTTTATAAAGGTGTTATTATGGTTACAGATCAAAGGCTTTCAGAAGCTATTTATGATAAATATATCAGGCCTACCGAGAGGCCGGCGAAAAGACTTGTGGGTGTCGAGCTGGAATACCCTATAGTAAATCTGACTGATGCGTCACATGACCGGATACTCAGACCGGTTGATTTCGACGTGGTTCACCGGATGGCAGAGCTTTTTGTTGTAAAGTTTGATTTTTCGTCAGTAACCCGTGATGATGACGGGTTTATCTACAATGCCGAGGATGAGAAGACCGGTGATATCCTGTCCTTTGACTGTAGCTATAATACCATAGAGTTTTCATTTGGTGCAGTAGAGGATATACATGAAGTAAAGAAAAGATTTGATAGATACTATTCTTTTGTTCAGGATGAGCTGGCAAAGAATGATCATATGATAACAGGACTTGGAATAAATCCGGGTTATGAGGTAAATGTGGCGCAGCCTGTGGCAAACGGAAGATACAGGATGCTTTACAGACATCTTCAGTCATACACGAAGTATGGAGATATTATTCCATTTCATAAATATCCGCATTTCGGAATGTTCAGCTGTGCATCCCAGGTTCAGCTGGATGTTAATATAAACAATCTGGTCGAGATATTAAATACATTTACAAAGCTGGAACCCATCAAGGCTGTTATACTTGCAAACTCGGCGTTTAAGGTTGATGAGAATCGCAAATTTCTGGCGAGTCGGGATTATTTCTGGAAATACAGCTTACATGGGATAAATCCCCATAATGTGGATGATTATGATACAGTGCTCCATTCCATAGATGAGGTTGTGAACTATATAAAGACCATGAGTCTTTATTGTACAGACCGGGATGGAAAATATATCAACTTTAAGCCCACAAGACTTGATGAATATTTTGCATCGGAGACTATTGAGGGAGAGTATTATTCCACAGAACTGGGAAAGCCTGCGGAAATAACATTTAAACCGCAGCCGGAGGATCTGGAGTATCTCAGATCATTTAAGTTTAATGATCTTACCTACAGAGGAACCGTTGAGTTCAGGAGCGTGTGCGAGCAGCCTGTAAAGGATGTGATGGCAACGGCTGCATTTCACGCGGGACTTAAAAAGAAGGTTCGTGATCTGACCATATTACTTGACACGGAAAAGGATGTTTATCAGCAGGGCTACAGCGTGGGTGAACTTAGAAAAATGTTTACCACCGGCTCATGCCCCGGCTTTATCAACCAGAACAGAATCTACAGTGTTGCAAAGGAGGTTCTGGATATAGCAAAAACCGGTCTCGTTGAAAGAGGCCTCGGTGAAGAAGTATTTCTTGACTCTTTGTACGAAAGGGTGGAAAATAAGACGAATCCTGCGATAGATTATGTGAGAATGCGTAAGGAAGGCAGATCCATCAGTGATATCATACGCGAGTATGCCTGATATATCCATCGGATAAATATATGCCGTATGCACCGTTCATAGTTTAAAAGACAGCGTTCGCAGTTTAAAAGTCAGGGAATAAAGGGAAAGGGATACTACAGGATGACATTACAGCAGTTAAAATATGTCATAGAGATAGCAAACAGCGGCTCTATGAATGAGGCGGCGAAAAAGCTTTTTATATCACAGCCCAGTCTTTCGGGAGCAATGAAAGAACTTGAATCGGAACTGGGATTTGAAATATTCATCAGATCCGCAAAGGGAATGATCCTTACTCCGGAGGGTGAGGAGTTCCTTGGTTACGCGAGACAGGTAAATGATCAGTTTGAGCTTCTTTCGGATCATTATCTGGAAAAGGAATCAAAAAAGAAATTCAGTGTGTCGATGCAGCATTATTCCTTTGCAGTTGAAGCATTTGTGCAGGTGGTAAAGCAGTATGGCATGGAAAAATTTGAATTTGCGGTATATGAGACCAGAACAGATGAAGTGATTGAAAACGTAAAGAATTTCAAGTCCGAGCTGGGAATACTGTATGTGAATGACTTTAATGAAAAGGTTATACACAAGCTTCTGACTACAAACTCCCTTGAGTTTAAAGAACTGTTCACATGCGATACATTTGTCTATCTGAGTGTGGATCATCCCCTTGCAAAGCAGAAGGAAATATCCATGGAGGAGCTTTCGGACTATCCGGTTCTTTCCTTTGATCAGGGTAAATCCGGTTCACTCTTCCTGGCAGAGGAACAGCTGAGTACCTACGATTATGATAAGATCATCAAAGGTAACGACCGTGCCACCATGCTGAATCTCATGGTAGGGTTAAATGGTTACACCCTTTGCTCGGGTATCATCAGTGAGGATCTGAATGGCTCAGGCTATGCGGCCGTCCCCCTCAGGGAGAGCGAGAAGATGCGTATCGGATATATCAAGAGAAAGGACTCTCGTATATCCGAACTGGGAAAGCTCTATATAGAAGAACTGAGCAAGTATAGTGATAAAGCGTATAATAAGAATTAAAAGAGGAGACAGATAAGGTGAAAGGATCAGTTCAGACATTTAGAAGAAACTGTTGTTGCTGTTGTGAATGAATATTCATAATGGCTTGTTTCGTATGTCTGGGAATCCGGTAATTGTATCTGTAATTATTAGCAAATAATTAAGACGAAGCAAGAATTATCATGCTTTGTCTTTTTTTATTTTTATAAAGTGAATATCAAAAAACATAAAGGAGGATAATAATATGTCACTTAATATTAATTCATTACTTATTCATGGAGGTGTTGACGGAGATGAGACAACGGGAGCTGTAAATGTTCCGGTGTATCAGACCTCAACCTATAAGCAGGATGGTCTGGGTCAGACCAGAGGCGGATGGGAGTATTCGAGAACGGGAAATCCCACAAGAGCTGCTCTTGAGAAGCTGATAGCGGATCTGGAAAAGGGAGAGTACGGTTTCGCATTTGCGTCGGGACTTGCAGCCATATCCACAGTTCTTTCGCTGTTTAAGACGGGAGATAAGCTGATAGTTTCCGATAACATTTACGGTGGAACCTTCAGGATACTGGATAATGTATTTAACAATTTTGATATCACCTATAAGATCGTGGATACCTCCGATCTTGAGGCAGTAAAGGCGGCTATCGATGATGATGTTAAAGCTATCTATGTTGAGAGTCCTGCAAATCCGCTGCTTACGGTTACAGATATTGAAGCTGTATCGAAGGTGGCAAAGGAAAGTGGAAGACTGCTGATAGTTGACAACACATTCATGACTCCTTATCTCCAGAGGCCTATAGAGCTGGGAGCGGATATCGTCATCCACAGCGGAACGAAATATCTGGGTGGACACAGCGATGTGGTTTCAGGTTTTGTGGTAGTAAATGATAAGAAGCTTGCAGACAGACTTTACTATCTGCAGAATGCTATCGGTGGTATCCTCGGTCCCTGGGACAGCTATCTGATGATCAGAGGTATCAAGACTCTGGGAGTCAGGATGGACAGACATGTGGAGAATGCAAAGAAGATCGCCCAGTGGCTGGTGGATAGTGGATATGTGGATAAGGTTTACTATCCGGGACTTGAGTCGGATCCGGGATATGAAACCCAGAAGAAACAGGCAGACGGTCCGGGTGCCATGATCTCATTTACCCTTAAGAAGCAGTATGATTATAGGAAGTTCTTTAAGAGTGTGAAGCTGGTGACACTGGCGGAAAGTCTCGGGGGAGTTGAGTCTCTGGTATGCCACCCGGCAACCATGACACATGCGGCCATCCCGAAAGAAATAAGGGATGAAGTGGGAATAACTGATGAGCTGATCAGACTCTCAGTGGGAATAGAAGATGTGAATGATATTATAGCTGATCTGGAGCAGGCAATCATAAAGTGATCCATAGGGAGGTTTTAATTGAGTCCATCCCATGGGATTTATAGAAAGGAATAAGATATGGAAGTATATAACAGTGTTCAGGAAATGATAGGAAATACACCGATCCTCAAGATAAATCATATGGGCGTTAAGCCCGGAGTAAATGTATATGTAAAGCTGGAACTTATGAACCCTGCAGGAAGTGTGAAGGACAGGGTTGGTGAATATATGATAAAAGATGCAGAGGATAGAGGCATCCTGAAGGAAGGCGGAACCATAGTTGATGCCACTGCCGGAAATACGGGAATAGGAATAGCAGTTGCTGCACTCAACAAGGGCTATCGTATTATCTTTGCGGTGCCTGAAAAATTCTCCATAGAAAAACAACGGGTTATGATGGCCCTTGGTGCTGAGATAGTTCATACGCCCCGTGCAGACGGAATGCTGGGTGCCGACAAAAAGGCCGAGGAGATAATAGAGTCCATACCGGGAGCTATATCTCTTAAACAGTTTAAGAATCCTGCAAATCCTCTAGCCCACTATGAGACCACGGGACCGGAGATTTACAGGCAGCTGGATGGTAAGGTGGATTATTTCGTTGCCGGGGCCGGAAGCGGCGGTACCTTCTCCGGAGTTATGAAATATCTGAAGGAGCAGGACAGCTCCATAAAAGGAGTACTGGCTGATCCCTACGGTTCCATCATCGGGGGAGGAGAACATGCGGACTACGATATAGAGGGGATAGGAAATGATTTTATAGCCGATACCATGGATGTGAGTCTGATAGACAAGGTTATAAAAATATCAGATGATAATGCGTTTGAAACCTCAAGAAGTCTTGCACTGCATGAAGGAATCCTTGCGGGTTCGTCATCCGGAGCCGCACTTTATGCCGCACTTAAACTGGCAGAGGAGATAGAGGAAGGAAACATAGTAGCAGTCCTTCCGGACAGAGGCGACAGATATATCAGTAAGGGACTGTTCTGACGTGATAAAAATATCTTATCTGAAAATTCAGTTATAAGGTAAAGCTATAGAAAACAATAAAATATAGGAATTAGACAGATGACCGGTTCCGAATTATTATTACACCGAACTTGTAAAACTGCAGTTATGAGAAAAAAACAAAACATAAAAAAAAATAAGGAGATACCGAAATGGCAAGAGTAAAATTAGTAGAATTAGAGGAAACAACAGGAGCAGAGAGAGAAAGATATGAGGAGCTGGCAGGCAGAAATGCTGTAACAAACATGAAGAAAGGTCTTCTGAATGACGCAGCAACATATGATGCATTTATCGCATGGTATACATCATGGAATCGTCTGGTAGAAGTGATCGGAGAAAAGGATGCAGTACTTTATGCACATTCGATCTCAACAACAAATTCATGCCAGTTATGCTCACTGTTTTTCATAAGTGATGTAAAGGGTCTTGGACTTGATCCTGCAAATCTTCAGTATGATGAGAAAGAACAGGTGCTTGCAGAGCTGGGACAGCAGATAGTAAAAAATCCTACTGCAGTATCGGATGAGCTTTTCGACAGAGTCCGTAAGTTCTGGAATGATCAGGAGATCGTAGTTATCGTAGGTTTTGCAGGACAGATGATCGCAACAAACAACTTCAACTCAGTTCTGAAGATCGATGTGGATCAGAGACTTCTTCCGATCATCAATGAGTTTAAGCCTGCTACATGGAGAGAGAACATTAAGTAATATCAGCGGAGTGATTCTATGGCAAATGAAAATAAGGTCTTTGAGTTAAGGAATGTATCAAAGATATATAAAAACGAAGGTAAAGAGTTTACCGCTCTGAAGGATGTGAGTCTGGATGTCTTTGAGGGAGAGGTATTCGGAATCATCGGAATGAGCGGTGCCGGTAAATCAACCCTTGTCAGAACATTAAACAGACTGGAAGAGGTTGACTCGGGAGAGGTTCTTTTTTACGGACAGGATATAGGGAAGATTAAGTCTTCTGAACTTCGCAAGGTCCGTCAGGATATCTCCATGATATTTCAGGGCTTCAATCTCCTGATGCAGAAAACGGTTCTGGAAAATGTGATGCTGCCGCTGCGTATAGCAGGAGTGGGCAGATCCGAAAGGAAAAAGAAAGCACTTGAGATGCTGAAGGTGGTTGGTCTTGAGGATAAGCGTAAGTCCTATCCGGCACAGCTGTCCGGAGGTCAGAGACAGAGAGTGGCAATAGCGAGAGCTCTTACGAACGATCCGAAGGTTCTTCTCTGTGATGAAGCAACATCGGCACTTGATCCGAAAATGACCGGAGAGATACTGGATCTGCTCCGTGAGATAAACAGAACCCGAAAGCTTACGGTTGTGATAATCACTCATGAGATGTCGATAGTGGAAAAGATATGCGACAGAGTTGCGATAATAGATTCCGGAAATCTGGCTGAGATAGGAAATGTAGTGGATGTATTTTCAAGTCCGAAATCAGATGCGGCAAAAAGACTGGTATTCAGAGCAGACGATGCTGTTTCCGAAAATGAGTTTGATGAACCGGATGGAAGCCGCAGACTGGTGCGTATAGTATTCGACGGGCTTACCGCACATAAACCATTTATCTCCGATCTGGTTGAAGATACGGGAAGAAAGGTAAACATACTCAGTGCAAACACAAAAAGTGTGGGTGGTATAGGCTACGGCCAGATGGTTGTTGAACTGCCTGAGGAGAAAAGTGATCAGGATATAGTTCTTGACTATTTCAAAAAAAGCGGTCTGAGCGTTACCGAGATAGAGTGGCAGGAGGCGGTGTAAATGAATGATTATATAAGACAAGCGATAATAAACGGAATATTCGAAACGCTGCAGATGACATTTTTCTCATCGATCTTTGCATATATCATCGGACTTCCTCTTGGAGTCATACTTTATGTGACATCAAAGGGCAGGCTTTATGAGAATCGTGCAGTAAATACGATAGTCGGATTTATAGTGAATCTTTTCAGATCCCTGCCGTTTCTGATACTGCTGGTTTTATTTATTCCGGTAACAAGATTTCTGGTGGGTTCATCCATAGGAACCACGGCATCTATCGTGCCCCTTACCATAGGAACCATACCGATAGTTGCAAGGATGGTGGAGTCCTCACTGAATGAAGTACCATCGGGAATCATTGAGGCAGCAAACTCCATGGGTGCAAGTCCTCTGTTTATAATAATACATTTTATAATTCCGGAGGCATTTCCGTCACTCCTACTGGGAGCGGCTATAAATATAGCCACGGTGCTTGGTTACTCTGCCATGGCAGGAGTTATCGGAGGCGGCGGACTGGGTGCCATAGCACTGCAGTACGGATATTACAGATATGACAAGACGGTTCTCTGGATAACGGTCTCCATACTCATTCTTATGGTAATGATGATCCAGGAAGCGGGAGTGAAGCTTTCAAAAAAGACAAGAAAAGCATGATCAAGGTATATGCATAAGGTTATCGAAAAAACCTATAACAAAGTATAGAAATCAAGGATTTGATTTTAAAGGTGACAGGAATTATAGTTGTCACATAAACAAAAAACCTATCGAACAGATAGGCAATACCCAAAATATATATAAGGGATGCGAGAAAGGGACGCATCGAAAAAAGGAGGAAACAAATTATGAGAAAGAAATTTATTGGTTTAGGAGTATCACTTGTGCTGGCACTTGGACTTGTAGGATGCGGATCTTCTGATAAGTCGGAAAACAAGACAGAGTCAACAACAGCTGAGGCAGTTGCTGAGGCAACAGAGGAGGCTGAGAAAAAGGAACCTGAAACAGAGGTAGTTGAGTCAGATAAGCTTGCAAGCACATCAGGTGATGCAGAGAGCTTTGTATATACAGGTGATCCTGTAACGATCAAGGTTGGTGCGAACATAACACCACATTCAGAGATACTTGAGCAGGCAAAGCCAATCCTTGCAGAGCAGGGAATAACACTTGAGGTAGTTCAGATAGAGGATTCTATCGCACCTAATACAGGAGTTATCGAGGGCAGCCTTGATGCAAACTATTTCCAGCATGTTCCGTATCTTGAGCAGTTCAATGAGGAAAACGGTTCAGATCTCGTATCGATCGGTGCAGTTCACTATGAGCCTTTCGGTATTTATGCAGGAAAGGTTAAGGATTTGAAGGACCTTCCGGACGGAGCAGTCATAGCAGTTCCAAACAATGTAACAAATGAAGCAAGAGCACTGCTTCTTCTTGCACAGGAAGGAATCCTTACACTTAAGGAAGATGCGGGAATCGAAGCAACAGTTGCAGATATCACTGAAAATCCTAAGAATATCCAGTTCAAAGAGCTTGCACCTGAGCAGCTTGTACAGGCACTTCCTGATGTAGATGTAGCAGTAATCAACGGTAACTATGCAATCGAGGGTGGACTCAGCGTTAAGGATGCACTTGCTGTTGAAGCAAATGACGGACTTGCAGCACAGACCTATGGAAATATTATTGCAACATCAGCTGATAAGCAGAACGACGAAGCTCTTAAGGCACTTGTATCAGTTCTGCAGAGCAAAGAAATCAGCGATTACATTAATGCAACATATGATGGAGCAGTAGTTCCGTTATATTAAAAATAAGTAGGCGTTGTTATGAAAAATTTTGAGTACTATAATCCGGCAAAGATCATTTTCGGAGCCGGTAGTCAAAAAAAATTAAAATACCTCTTAAAAGCCGAGGGCGTGACGTCCCTGCTCCTGGTATATAGCGGTGACTTCATTAAGAATCTGGGTATATATCAGGAAGTACAAACGGCTGCAGAGGAACTGGAAATCAGCTTCATTGAAAACGGTGATGTTGTTCCAAACCCTGACATAGAGCTGGTGAGAGAGCTGATTGAGAAGGGTAAAGAAGAAAAAGTAGATTTTATCTTGGCGGTCGGAGGCGGTAGCGCCATAGATACCGCAAAGGCGGTCGCCATAGGTATCCCTTATATAGGCGATGTGTGGGATTTCTTCGAAAAAGGTGTGGTGCCTGAGACGGTACTCCCTATCGGAGTTATCTCCACAACAGCCTCAAGCGGATCCGAAACATCAAACGCAGCAATACTGTCAAGCGGAGAGTGGAAGCTGGGTTTTGAGGATGACAGGATCATCCCGAAATTTGCCATAATGAATCCTAAGTATACCCTCGGTCTTCCGGAGTATCAGACAAATGTAGGAATAGCCGATGTGCTGGCGCATTTGCTTGAAAGATATTTCTCGGATGAAAAATATAGCGATACGACGGACTATCTGATCGAGGGTGCCGTAAAGGCCCTTCTTTTGAACGGGCGAAGGATCATAAAGCTTCAGAAGGAATATCCCGTAGTAAAGCTTGCGGATTCAAAAGAATATTATAATGCAAAATCAGAAATACAGTGGCTTGCAAGTGTCGCACATAACAATTTCCTCGATGCAGGAAGAACGGCTGACTGGGGATCTCACAGGATCGAACATGAACTGTCGGCCGAGTATGGAATAACACATGGTGAAGGAATGGCTGTTGTTCTCGTTGCCTGGACAAAGTATATAGCACATATCAAACCATGGAGACTTGCACTTCTGGCAAACAGAGTATTTGGTGTGGATTCTTATGATTATTCAGAAGAAGACAGAGCGCTTATTCTTTCAGATAAGCTTCGTGAGTTCTTTAGTGAACTCGGTCTCGCTACCTCTTTGAAGGAGTTAAAGATTGATGACAGCAGATTTGAGAGAATTGCAGCACGAGCTACACGTAATGGGACGGTTGGCCATTACGTGCCGCTGGATGCGAAAAAAATAGTTGATATACTGAAATCATAATTAAAAATAAGTAAGTGGGAACCGGTCCCGCTTACTTATTTTCGATTTACCATCTTTTTATTTTTTACCGCATACATCATTTCGTCGGCGTCCTTCATGGCTTGTATGAAGTCATAGTCTTTATTGAAGATACTGGTTGAATAACCGCAGCTGGTGGATATTTTGTAAGGCTTATTGTACCTGCTGTTGTAGCTGCTTAGATATTCTTCGACTTGTTTTATGGCTTTTTCGGAATCAAATTCTCCGAAAATAACGGAGAACAGTTCATCACCGCCGAATCTGGCGGAAATACCGTTTTCCGGTGTGATGCTTGCCAGTGCCTGGGCAACGGTGTAGATGGCATTGTCACCCTCGGCATGCCCGAATGTATCATTGGTATATTTCAGTCCATCCATATCGGACATGATAACGGTAACCTTTTCACCGAAATATTTCCCCTTTGACATGAGATCGGTATAGACCTTCAGGAAACCGGCACGATTGTAAAGACCGGTAAGTATATCGTGTTTGTACATTTCGTCCATACGGTCAAGAAGTGTACGCTGATATTGTATATTTACATATCCTCCGATACCCGTGCAGAGTGAATTTGTAACACTCATTGTGTTTGTATAGTTTGAAATGAAATATCCGTTGAAGTAGTAACAGATGAAGCCGAAGGGACGGTCCATGAAATCAAGTGAATTGAATATCAGGGGATAACCGGTACAGGAAAGTTCGGTTATTTTCTCTCTGATGTTTACGGAGAGAACGTCCTCTGTACTTTCTTCGTTAGGCTCCGGCATAGTGAATGTATCTGCCTTGTAGTCCTTCGGATGATCTGAATCAAACATGATCACGAAGTCCTTCGGATGCATATATTTTTCCGCTACCGTAAAGTAATTGTTTTCACTGTTGAAAATATTCCTGTCAACTACGCATATCAGATTATCTGTTTTATAGCACTCCATATGTGAAACCAGTTCCCCCGGAGAACTGCTTGTCTGCATCGAGGATGACAGCTGCTGCAGAACTCGGTTATCATCGTTTATCCTCGAGAAACTTTCGTTGAACCAGTTGAGAAGTATCTGCGGATGCTCTGTATGCTCCGGACAGCCGCAGGACTGATTTGAGATGAAAATCGGGGTGATATAGCTGTTTGTAGGTTTACTGCCGTTTATGGTATTGATGACTGTTTCGGCAGTTGACTGAGCAAGTAAAATGATATCGCAGGAGGCTGTGGTAATCTTCGGAGATGTAAAATATATCTCGTCATATCCGTCAAAACCTGTGATGATGACATCTTCGGGAATTTTGTAGCCCGCTTCTTTAAACATCTCCGCAACGGTTATTGCCATGACATCATTTGCACATATGATGGCATCGGGAAGCTCCTCCCTCTCCAGCAGTTCTTCAGTGGCAAGCCGGCATGGATCAGCCCAGAAATAACCGTAGCTAAGCATACTGTCACTAAAAACAAAGCCATTTTCTTCAATGACCTTCTTAAAAACTTCTATACGTCTTTCGGAGAATTCGTTGTCCGGATGACCACACATCATATGAGGCCTTTTTACCTTGTGGTATTCGATGACGTGGCGGACAACTTTTTCGAATCCCTTTTCATAGTCGAAGTTGATGCAGGAAGTGTTTTCATATCTTCCGTCCGCTATGATTACGGGAACATTTTTTTCTGATGCATGCCTGATGATCTTGTTTGCAATCTTATGACTTTTGATTTTCTCATCCATGATGACAACTGCGTCAACAAAATCATATGGAATAAGATGGAAAACATATCTTTCCGCTGCCTGTCTGTCCTCTTCCCAGTAAATGTCGGAATTAATCGCGAAAATAAAAACGCAGCAGTTACGTTCCTTCAGATAATCTGAAAATTTCTCTATAAAACCATGTATCTGAGGGTCATATACACGCGAGGTGCATAGAGCCACGAGTCTTTTTCCGTTGATCATCGCAGTTTCCCTTTTCTTAGTGAGTCTATAAAAATATGACATACGGACTAATCCATTGCTAAAGCAATTCTTATAATCACCATTATAATAATAACTTAACCGATTTGCAACAACGATACATAAGTCACGTTTTCCTTTTTATTATATAAAAAATGTGGTAAAATAATGCATATATTTGTTTTGTGATTAAATGCTTTTAGGAGAAGTATTATGGATAGATATGGGGAGCTTCTGGAGAAGTTGATCAAGGTGACTCACGCGACTTATGATTTTGATCGAAAAGAGTATGCGGGGATAGTACGTGAGATCTGTGAGTCTTATAACATCTGCAAGGGGGTTGCGGAATTTTACCAGAATAAAACAATGGAACAAAGAGGTCAGGGTGATGTCTACTGTGATTATGATAACGGAAAAGGCGAAAAGCAGTTATTTGAAATAAGAGTAGTCACCAAGACAAAGGCGGTAGTGAAGGGCTCCCTTTATGTTGAGAAGGATGAGCCTGAGAGAGATGCCAGGACTTTGTATGAGCTGCATATGCTCCTGAGCCTGATCCTTAGCTTCATGAGCTTCAGACGTCTTCAGCATGTTGTTGAGATGTTTGGTTTTTATGATGAAAAGCATTATCCGAATTTCCGTTCCTTTACCAGATATCTTGATCTTGCAGATATTGATAAAACACTTGACGGAAAAATGATTTTTCATTTTGATATGCATAATTTTACTATCGTCAATCAGGAGATTGGAAGAAATAACGGCGATAAGGTTATGCGGAATTATTACAATACCATAAGTGAACTGATAGGTGATGAAGGTATAATATGTCGTCTGGGCGGTGATAAGTTTATCGGAGTTTTCCCGGAAAAGGTTAAGGAGCGTCTTTTTGAGATATTCCGCGGAGAACCTGTGGGCTTCGGTGACATTTCCGGCAGAAGGGTTGTAGTTTCGGCTGCTGCGGGTGTATATGTACTTCCTCCTTCTTTTGTTCTGGTTTCATACGGAGAGATAATGGATAAGATCATCATGTCTTCGACTATAGCAAAACGCAAGAATGAGGGCGCAGTGGTCATATATGATCAGGAGCTGGAGAACATGAACAAGCGCACCAAATGGGTTCAGAGAAAATTCAGGGATGCGCTGGCAGATGAAGAGTTTAAGGCCTTCTATCAGCCTAAGGTTGATGTTAATACAAATGAGATGATAGGTGCCGAGGCACTTTGCAGATGGTTCCATGAAGGCGGTATCATTCCGCCTATGGAGTTTATTCCGATCCTTGAACAGGGAATGGATATATGTGATCTTGATTTCTACATGCTGGACCGGGTGTGCAAGGATATTCACAGATGGATTGAAGAAGGAAAGAAAGTGGTCAAGGTATCAGTCAATCTTTCCAGAAAGCATCTGGTTGATGTTGACCTGCTAAGCCACATAATGGAAATAATAGACAGGAATAATACTCCTCATGAATATATTGAGATAGAGCTTACCGAGACTACCACGGACGTTCAGTTCCGTGACCTGAAGAGAGTTGTTACGGGACTTCACCGGGAGGGTGTCAGCACGGCGGTGGATGACTTCGGTATCGGATACTCATCACTCAATCTTATACGTGAGATTCCCTGGGATGTTCTTAAGGTTGATAAGAATTTCCTTCCACTTGATGACGAGGGTTCGGGAAGTACAACCAGTGTTATGTTCAATCATGTTATATCCATGGCTCAGGATCTGGGGATGAAATGCGTGGTTGAAGGTGTAGAAACTGAAAAACAGATAGAGCTTCTGAAGAAAAACAACTGCAGGATAGCGCAGGGGTTCTTCTTTGATAAGCCGCTTCCGGTTGAGGAGTTTGAGA
The DNA here is from genome assembly GCA_902781895.1 of uncultured Lachnospiraceae bacterium. Taxonomy (GTDB): domain Bacteria; phylum Bacillota; class Clostridia; order Lachnospirales; family Lachnospiraceae; genus Eubacterium_Q. The sequence continues at coordinate 65,936 of CACZLA010000001.1, read as the reverse complement.
AAAGACTGGAAAATAAGCATTATACATAGATGACCTGTAGTGAAATAACAGACTGAAAATGTATCGTGGAGGTATTCGTAACGTGGGAGATATGAAGAAAAAAGAGAGAAAGGTAAACATCATTATGGCTGTCATAATGTCAGCGGTTATGGGACTTTTGTTTGCCTTTATAGCCAGAATGACGGCAGATCCTCAGCAGCTTAAGAATATGCCGCCTGTTCCCGTGATGATCATAACAAGCCTGCTTGAATCCATTACAATAGGTATTATAGTTGCGCTCATCATCCCTATGGGAAGAATGGGAAGATCACTTGCAGCCAAAGCCGGGGCAAGACCCGGAAGCATGAAGTTCAATGCTCTCAACAGTATTCCCTTTGCGGTTATTAATGGTGTGATTCTGAGTGCAATATGCAGCTTTATAAATATAGCACAGGCACATGCAAAAATGCCTGCAGATAAAGCTGACCCGCTTTTTAAAATGTGGTTTTCCAACTGGATAGTCACTCTTCCTCTTTCTATAATCGTCGGCTATATACTGGCGCTGATCATATCACCGATAGTGGTTCGTAAGGTTGGTCTCGGCGGACCACCACAGGGAGCCGGAATACCGCAGGGTGGCGGAGGCAATCCGCCTGTATACGGAAATGTTCCGCCAACGGGTGAAGACGGATCACAGCGTTAAAGATGTAAAGCAGTACGGAGGGGTTTATTATTATGGCTAAATGGATAATGGTGGTAGATGATGATGTGTCAAACCTGCAGATGGCAGGTCATATACTCAGCAAAAACAATATGAGGGTAACAGCGCTTAAATCAGGAAAAGCGCTGCTTGATTATGTGGATACGAAGGGTTCACCTGATCTGATACTTCTTGATATTAAAATGCCGGAGCTTGATGGTTTTGAGACCCTGAAGCTTCTTCGTGAACTGGAGAAGAATAAGGGAATCCATGAGACTCCGGTCGTTTTTTTGACTGCAGACGAAAATACGGAGACTGAGTCCAGAGGCTTTGAGGTGGGTGTATCCGATTTTATAAGAAAGCCTTTCAATCCGGATGTACTTCTTCGCCGTATAGATAATGTCATTTCCACATCAAATGAGATGCTCAGTCTCAGAAGCGAAGCAACCACCGATAAGCTTACCGGCTTTTTAAATAAAGCGGCAACAGGTATAGAGCTTTCAAAAATGTGTTATAACGATACAGGCTGTCTCATGATGATAGACCTGGATTCCTTCAAGCTTGTAAATGATATCTACGGACATGAGATGGGTGATAAAGTCCTGATAGCATTTTCAAATATCATTAAAGAGGTTATCCCTCCGGGCAGTAAGGCGGGACGTATCGGCGGTGACGAGTTCGTGGCATTCTGCAAGGGCTTTACCGAAGAGGAAAGCGTTGCAAAGATAACCAGAGATATGAACGAGATGCTGGTTAAGGCGGCGAAGGAAATGATGGGTGAGGATATGAATATTCCTCTCGGAACATCAGTGGGTGCCATAATGGTTCCCAAGTATGGTAATGACTATACCTCTCTTCTGAAGCTTGCCGATAAGGGTCTTTATAAAGTAAAGAAAAACGGAAAACACGGTTACGAGCTGTATAATACTGATTCCTTTGCCGAGGAAGAAACAGACTCTGCCGTAATGGATATAGTTTCTCTTTCTGAAATACTGGGTGAGAGAAATATACCTAATGTTGCACTGCAGATGGATATGGATGCATTTTCCTATGTTTACAGATATATCATCAGGTATATTGCCCGACATAATGTAAATGCCTGCAAGGTTCTTTTTACACTTGAATCAAGCGAAAAGGTTGATATACAGAAATATAAGGATCTCTGCGATGAGTTCGGTAATCATGTCAGACAGTCACTCCGTAAGTCGGATATTCTGACCCGTAGCCGTTATAATCAGTATTATGTATTTCTTACGGATATTCGTGAGGAGTTTACCAAGAAGGTTGTGGACAATATCATCGAGTCCTGGTATCAGGAAAAGGGCAGAGATGTGGTGATCAAATATGACACGGAGTTTGTGAGAAGCGAGATAGGCTCTGCACTGGGTGATGAAGACAGAAATGTTATCATTGTTGATGATGAAGATATAAGCCTTGATATGGCTGCAAAGATTCTGAGAGAAGACGGAGTAAATGTAACAACTCTGAACTCCGGAGAAGCCCTTCTGAAGCATCTTGAGGAAAATGAAGAGCTTCCGGATCTTGTGCTGATGGATATAAATATGCCGGGAATGGATGGATATGAAACCTTCAGGAAGCTCAGAAGCATGGGCGGAGATCAGGGACGTATATCGGTTATATTCCTGACTGCAGATGACAGTTCGGGAGCGGAGGCAGAAGGTCTGGCACTGGGTGCGATGGACTTCATCAGAAAACCTTATGTTGCGGAAATCCTTAAGCTTCGCGTAAATCATATCCTCGAACTGGTAATGCTGAGAAAGAGATTTGTGAAGATAATAAGGCGGAAATAAAAAGTAATAAAGCATCGAGTCAGGAAACTGTATTATGAATAAAAAAATAGGGACAATAGATAATATATCGATTTCATATCTTACAATACTGAGCTGCAGTACATTTCTTTCTATTATTGTAATAATCCAGATATTTGTACTTAACTGGGAGAAATGGGCTATCGTACCTATAGTAGTCGGAACCATAGCAGGATGGGTAATCCATGTAAAAAACTTCATGAGCGGATCACAGCGGGGCTGGTATTATGTGGTCTATCTTATGTTTGTATGTTTCTTTTACGGAATCCATACAGAGAGACTGTTTGATCTTGCAATCGTCATGGCGGCTGTCATGGTTCTGGTTACCATGCTCGGTAATATAAATCTGATCACAATGTGTCAGCTGACTTATTATCTGACCCTTGGCTATGGAGTGATAAAGCTGATAATTGAAGAGAAAGAGTTTGACGTTCTTGTTATCAGTCGTATCGTAATGAACCTGCTTCTGGTTACCATGGTGGCATGGCTTACCAGAGCAATCATAAAAAAATGGACCGGAATACTGATAGATGCCAAGGACGATCTGCAGGAATATAATGAGTCAACTGAGCGTCTGAATGATTTCCTGGCAAACGTATCCCATGAGATACGTACTCCCATAAATGCAGTCATCGGCCTCACCGGTGTTTGTATAGATAAAGAAGAAAATGATTCGATCAGAAATGATATGATATCCATAAGAAGTGCCGGCAGGAGAGTTGCCGAGCAGATCGGGGATATCCTTGATTATTCTGAGATAGACCGTGGTAAGCTGGCAAAAAACTGCGAAGACTATATGATATCATCGGTAATGAATGACCTTGTGATGGAGCTTAGAGAGTATGACAGACATGGGGTCGAGCTCATCATCGATATTTCTCCTGAAATCCCCTCAGTCATGAATACGGATGTACAGAAGCTGAAGAAAATATTCAAGGCTCTTATTTCCAATGGTCTGAAATATACCAAGGAAGGCGGAGTATATGTAAAGGTTACCACGGATAAGCATTCCTACGGAGTTAATCTCTGCATAGAGGTAACAGATACTGGTATCGGAATGACGGATGAGGAGCTTCAGAAGGTTTATGACAGATTCTATCAGTCAGATTCCGGAAGAGCCAGAGTGGGTGGAGGCCTCGGCCTCGGTCTCGGAATTGTTAACGGATTCGTATCTCTTCTCGGCGGCTTTATGACTATCAGGAGTCAGGTCGGGGAAGGAACCACTGTTCATGTTAGTCTGCCCCAGACTGTTATCGATCAGGAAAGCTGTATGTCATTCGTAAAACCGGACGAATTCTGTGTCGGCTCATTCCTGAGATTTGTAGGATTCAAGAATCCTCATGTAAGAGAATATTACAACTCGGTTATCTTCAATATTGTTGAAGGACTGGGCATACAGATGCACAGAGTGGATAGTCTCGAGAATCTTCAGAAGCTGACGGAGAGTGTATCCCTGACTCATCTTTTTATAGGTGAAATGGAATACATGGAAAACCGTGAGTTTATAGAAGGTATGACGAGTGAAACTCTGGTTGTCGTGGTGGCAGATACGAAGTTCAGACTTCCGGCAGACTCAGGTGCCAGAATAATGGAGAAGCCATTCTACTGCTTCCCTGTAGTATCTGTGCTTAATTCCAGTGTAAGAAATAAAGACATAGCTGACAAGCGTATGGTTGTAAAGGACATCCATGCACTTGTTGTTGATGATGAGCCTATGAACCTTATCGTGGCAAAGAGTATATTTAAACGCTACGGTATGCTGGTCAGCACAGCTGCTTCAGGTCCTGAGGCTATAGAAATGTGTCGTGAGATAAACTATGACATAATCTTTATGGATCATATGATGGGCGGAATGGACGGTGTTGAAGCGATGAAACGTATCCGTTCGGATGCTATGGGACTTTCAAAAAATACTCCTATGGTTGCCCTTACCGCCAATGCCATGAGTTCTGCAAAGCAGATGTTTTTGGAAGAGGGCTTTGAAGGCTTTGTCAGCAAACCTATAGAAACTGAAGAGCTTGAGAGAGTTATGAGAAAGATTCTTCCGAAGGAATGTATATCATATGTTGATATAAGTGAAGTTGATGAGTATGAAGGTACTGACGCTGCAGAAGACAAGGCTGAGACATCGACGGACGCCGGATCCGGTGAGGGTGCTTCTACGACGAGTAATACCTCCGAAAGTGCTGCTTCGGAATCAGGCTCCACTGATTCCGGAAAAACACTCCGCGGTAAGCTTATGGATGCCGGAGTAGATGTTACTACGGGTCTCAATTATTGTGCCGGAGACTTTGAGTTTTATAAGGTCATACTGTTGCAGTTTGCAAATGAGACTATGGACAAAATACCGAATATGAATACATTTTACGATGAGAAGGATTGGAAGAATTATGAGATCATCATTCATGCCGTAAAGAGTACGTCAAAGATGATCGGAGTGCAGGATCTTTCGGATGATGCACTCGCTCTTGAGAAGGCGGCAGGAGAAAGTGATGAAAATTACATTTCCGAAAATCATTTGAGAGTTATGGAAAAGTATCTGAAGGTTGGAGACGGAATCCTTGAGGCACTGGGAGAAAACAGGCCCGAGATAAAACCGGATGACAGAGCAAAGAAGTCTGAACCGAAAAAGACCTCCGATTCTTCCGATGATGAAGTGCTGGAGTTCGGTCCGGGCAGTGATGATGAAGTGCTGGAGTTTGGCCCCGCCGGTGATGATGATGTTATAGAATTTGCTCCTGTTTCGGAGGAATAGTGGTATGAGTATTAAGGCAGTTAAGGATTATCTGAAAAATGAAGAGAACAGTGTTCGCGGCAGAATGTTTATTTTTAACATTATGGCGACGCTTATTATACTTCTTTTCTCACTGATTGAGACTATTGTGATGGATGACAATATAGTCAAGATCATCGCTATAGCCATCGTTATGGTCATACTGTTTTTTGTAGCTAATATTGCAGTAATCAGAGAGAAGGTCAACATCAGCGCAGGTATAATATGTGGCGTGATGTGTTTTGGATTTTTCCCTGCTGTGTTTTTCACAAGTGGAGGAATCGTGGGAGAGGCACCTCTCTGGTTCATATATAACATGCTTCTTATATGTCTTGTTCTGGATGATAAAGCTGAAAGGATATTCTTTACCCTGGAAGAGATAGAGGGCGTTCTGTGTTATATTTATGCATACAACCATCCGGAAATGTTTTCGGAAAAAGCATCGCTGAAAACATACATAAATTCATTTGTCACACTGATTCTTATAAGTGTTGCCATCGGAATAATGATAAGGATACAGAAGAGGCTGTTCGTCAAAGAAAGAATCCGTGCAGAGGAACAAAAGAAAGAGATAGAAGCACTCAGTGCATCCCAGAACCGTTTCTTCTCCAGCATGAGTCATGAGATTCGTACACCGATCAATACTATCATCGGTCTGAATGAAATGATACTTCGTGAGGATATCAGTGATGAGGTTGCAGATGATGCCGTAAATATCAGAGTTGCAGGTAAGCTGCTCCTGAATCTTATCAATGATATACTGGATATGTCAAAGTTCCAGGCGGGGGATATGCATCTCCTTGTGGAACCCTACAATCCGGGCAACATGCTTTCGGATATAGTAGGAATGCTGTGGATAAGAGCGAAGGAAAAGGGACTGGAGTTCAATGTAAATGTAGCTCCGGATATTCCTGCCGAGCTGATGGGTGACGAAGTCAGAATAAAGCAGATACTTATGAATATCCTGAATAATGCCATCAAATACACAAAGGAGGGTTCTATCTCTCTGGCGGTTGAGTGCGAGAAGCAGGAGGATAATGAGTATAATATTATCTATACCGTAAGTGATACGGGTATGGGTATAAAGAAAGAGGATATCCCATATCTCTTTACTGCATTCAAACGTGTTGATGAAGACAATACAAAGCATATAGAAGGAACCGGACTAGGCCTTTCCATAGTTAAGCAGTTCCTTGAACTGATGGATGGTAAGGTTACCGTCAACAGTGTTTATACAAAAGGCTCCACTTTCATTATTGAGATACCTCAGAAGGCAATAACGGATAAGGTTATCGGCGAACGTGATTATGAGAAGAAGGTGGGTGTCGGAAAGAGAACTGATTATAAACAGAAGTTTGAAGCGCCTGAAGCAAAGATTCTCGTAGTAGATGATAATGCGGCAAATATCCTTGTTGTAACAAAGCTGCTTCGTGATACAAAGGTTCAGATAGATACAGCCCAGAGCGGAATAGAAGCTCTGAAACTGACCCAGAACACACATTATGATCTCATCTTTATGGATCATCTGATGCCGGAAATGGATGGTATCGAGTGCTTCCGTAAGATCAGGGAGCAGACCGGTGGTATGAGCCGTGATACCTATGTGGTTATTCTTACTGCAAATGCAGGAGAGGAAAACAGAGAGCTTTATGCAAGGGAAGGCTTCGATGGTTATCTGATAAAACCTATTACCGGAGAAGATCTGGAGAATGAAGTTTACAGACTGCTTCCGAAGGAACTGGTTTATATAGTAGGAACAGTCGGAGGAGAGATAACAGATGATACCATCTCCTGGATGAAGGCGACACAGAAAAAGAAGAGAGTATCCATTACAACAGACAGCGTGGCTGATCTTCCGTCATATCTGCTGAAGAAGTATGATATTGCCGTAATACCTCATAATGTTCATACCGCTGAGGGTACATTTAAGGATGGAATTGAAATAGATACAGACGGCATCCTTGCATATATGCAGGACAAGACGAAAACAGTGGAACCGCTGGCTCCGAGTGTTTCAGAATATGAAAAGTTCTTTGCCGACGAACTTACAAAGGCAAACAATGTTATACATATTTCTGTTTCAGGTCTGATAGAGCATACAGGTTATCCTGCTGCGGTAGAGGGTGGAAACTCCTTCGAGAATGTAACTGTAGTAGACTCCGCACATCTGTCCAGTGGTCAGGGACTTCTGGCGTTAGTCGCTGCCAGATTTGCCAAAGCGGGAATGAATACCAATGAGATACTTGAGAGACTTCAGATTGCAAAGGGTAAGGTTCACACCAGCTTTATTGTCAGCAATCTTGACTATCTGGCACGAGCCGGACAGGTAACTGAGAGAAGAGCAAATCTTGTCAGGTCATTCCTTGCAAGACCTGTTATAGTGATGAAAAACGGTAAAATGAGTGTGGGCAGGATATACTTCGGCGGAAAAGAAAAGGTATGGAAAAAGTATGTTGATTCTGCACTCTCAACAAATAACATAAATAAAGCGGTACTCTTCGTGACTTATGTGGGTCTGGATAAAAGGGAACTGGAATTCATAAAGAATTGTATTGAAAAAAGAATGAAATTTGATAGTATTATTTTCATGCAGGCAAATCCTGCAATTGCAACAAACTGTGGTCCGGGTACCTTCGGACTGCTGATGATAGAGGAGTAAATTTGAAAGGGGTTTACGATGAAAAAGATTATTACAACACTGGTGGCTCTGGCCATGGTACTGTCTCTATGTACGATTAATTCCTATGCCGAAAGCAGTAGCGGAAAAAGCATGGATGATCCGGTTGAAGCATCCATGGGCGTTTCTTATAAATGGACCTGGGAGGGAAATACCGATCCCCATTATTACAGGTTCTCAACTAATAAAAGAGGTGTGGTTACTATTTCCGCATCCAAACAGCAGATATTACAGGGAGAGTATCACAGACTTTATTTTACCGTATATGATTCTTCAAAAAACGTTATCTGGAATAACAGGACGAATTATCAGGATTCAATGCCTAAATATAGCATGAAGATCGGACTTCCTGAGGGAACATATTATGCAAGTGTTCAGCTTTTCCCCGGGGATGCCGGTTACAAGGTTACATCAAATATTTCCTTTATGTTCAGTTCAAGCAGTAACTGTGAGCTTGAACCGAATAATGATACTTCGCATGCTACAGAGATGGCTGTTGGAAGTACCTACTCAGGCAACTACGGAAACGGCGGCGGTGTAACAGCAAGTGTAGATTACTGGAAGGTTGATCTGACAGCGGATCGTAAATATAAGCTGGTGGTAACAAGCTCGGATATGGATGGCACAGGTACAAACGTAAAGCTTGTAAGCCCATCGGGAAAAGACTGCGGGGTAACTGATTCCATAAAAACAAATGTTTCGGGAAGCTCACACACTGCAGAGTTTACCGCTTCCGAAACAGGTACATATTATTTATCATTTAATGACTATAACGGAAAGCAGTTTGGATACACCATGTATATCGACGATATAACAGATGGTGACTCCGGATCCGATGACAAGGGTTCGGACGATTCCGGCTCAGATGATTCCGGTTCGGGATCCGGTTCAGGTAGTGGTTCGGGCTCAGGAAGCGGATCAGGATCAGGTTCGGGAAACAGTTCCAACGTACCTGATGGAGAGTGGAGAGACGGAAAGTGGTATGATAAGGACGGAAAACAGACTTATGAAGGAACACTTTCCTGGAAGAGTAATGCGACCGGCTGGTGGGTTGAAGATACAGCAGGCTGGTATCCGACAAATCAGTGGCAGAAGATAGACGGTGTATGGTATTTCTTTAAGCCTGACGGATATATGGCTTCAAACGAGTACTATAACGGTTACTGGTTCAATGCAAACGGCTCATGGGATAGCGCATACTTCCTTACATGGAAGAGTAATGCAACTGGCTGGTGGGTTGAAGACCAGTCCGGCTGGTGGCCTGCATCAAGCTGGCTTAAGATAGACGGCTGCTGGTACTACTTCGACGGATCAGGCTACATGGTAACAAATCAGTATGTAGACGGATGGTGGATCGGCGCAGACGGTGTTTGCTATTAAGAAGTCCATTATCATATGTCAAAAACTTATCAGAAAATAGTCCGAAAAATTTTTTTATGAAATATATTGACAGCGAAAAATTTTTCTGATATATTTTCCATCAATATAGCAAAAGGGAGTAGCATCCACTTGTTGAAAAGACAGGTGGAAACATGATCGTCATCACGATTAATTCCGGTTATGTTGTAATCACGCGAGACTTGAACTATAATAGTTCAAGTTTCGCTTTTTATATTTTTACGAAAGGAGGGGAAAAAAGATGGGAATTCATGATTCAATGACAGAACTGAACAGTGCAAGATCAAAGTTGCTGTGGTCAAGGATTTTACTGATACTCAGTATTGTAGGATTTTTCCTTGCATCGATGTTTTTCCGTAATCTTATTGTTATTGTATTATTTATTGCTTTAATGTTTTTGGGAATAAAACTCGATGGTGATGTGGGAAATAAGTATAAGGAAATCTACAAGAGGTTATTTGTTGAAGAGCCCCTCAGAAAAAATTTCGACAGAGTTTATTACAACTGGAAAGAGGGACTGACAGAGCCGGTGGTTGAAAGCTTCGGACTTTGCAACATGGGTAACAGATTCAGATCAGAAGATCATATCATAGCTGATTATAACGGTATCCATTTCGAAATATCTGATGTGTATGTGGCTCATCATTCCGGCAGTGGTAAATCATCACATACAACCATATATTTCAAAGGAAGGATGATGGTATTTAACTTCCCTGATAAAATGGTTGATTCAGTGAAGATATTCTCAAGAAACTTTAAGCACAGACGAAACAGCTGGATAGGTCAGAAGCCTAATAAGGTTGAGATGGAAAGTGCTCAGTTCAATAAAGATTTTGATGTGCTCTGTTCAAACGAGCACGATGCATTTTACCTGATAACACCACAGCTTATAGAGAAACTTGAACAGCTTCAAAGCAAGTATAAAAGCATAGCAATCCATATATGCGGAAACAATGCATTCGTAGGCTTCAACGAACCACATAACAATGCATTTGATCCGAAGAGTAATTTTAAAGAAACATCTTATCCTGAAGAAATGGAAAAGGTTCAGGCAGACATGGATGACATTAAGGATATCATCACAATACTGAGAGATCCGAATACATCCAATGATTATTATAAAATAGTTTAATAAGGAGGAAAAAGTCATGACAGGAACAGTTTTAATAGTTGTAGGCGTTGTTTTATTACTTATACTTATCTGGTATTTTTCAACATATAATGGAATCAAAACATCAGAAATAAAGGTTTCAGAGTCGCTGTCGGGTATCGATGTTGCACTTACCAAAAGATATGATGTTCTGACAAAAATGCTTGATACCGTAAAGGCTTACAAAACATATGAAAGGGAAACACTTACAGAGCTTGTGGCAATGAGATCCGGAATGACAATGAAGGACAGACAGGCTGCAAACGACAGTATGGATCAGCTCAGCTCACAGATAAATCTTCTTGCTGAGAATTATCCGGAACTGAGATCCAGTGAGAACTTTTCGGAGCTTCAGAGATCAATAACCGATGTTGAGGAACATCTTCAGGCAGCTCGCCGTCTTTACAATGCAAACGTTACGGATTATAACAGACGTATCGTTACATTCCCAAGCAGCATAGTTGCAGGAATGATGGGTGCATCTTCAAAGCAGTTCTTCGAGGCTGAATCAGTAAAGCGTCAGGATGTTAAGATGACATTCTAATGATTTGTAATATGTGTCAAAAATCACATGTGTCACTCAGATCATGATTTACGGAAGAAATGAAAATAACATGGCGTCATGTATGAAAAATACATGGCGCCATGCTTTGTTTTGCATGTTATTTATGCTGAGAGTGCAACCACTACTATTTATATAAATAACATGATATCTATATTTGTGAAGCAAACCATAAGCATGATTGCATCAATTACTTCCTGTGTAACAATCTGAGAAACGAGATTGGTTTCGCTAACACCATCAGAATCGCTTCCGAGTAAATGATTAAGGATTACTAAGGCTCCTGCAAAAACTCTTCTGATATCCTGTCCGCCTGTAAGAGCACCATAGCCCTGATTCTTTTTGAGGATTGATTCTGTTTCTGACATAGCTTCTACAACCACGTCCTGAGGCATATTCACTACAACGCAGGCTGCGTAAATTACCATACATCTGTTCTTTGAAGTCTGCTGTTTTTTCTCCTTCATTGCAGTATATATGTCCATAAAAGCTTTGCATTTTTCCTGAACAGACTTGTTTGTCATGGAAAGAACAAGTGCAGCTCCCTGAGCAGCATCTGAAGGAACCTTGTATTCCTGTTTAAGTAAGTTAAAAGTTTCTTCAACCTCATTTACTGTCTGGTCTATATCTTTTTCACTCATTACCATCATGGCAATAAATGACATATCTGTCTCATCAGTAAGAAATTTATGCTGTTCCTTGATTTTAGCATATGCTTCTTTTGTTTTGGCGATAATGTCGTCGATATCTTTGTCGCCGGCCTGCTCATATATGGTAATGGCAGTCATAACATATGTTTCGCCTGGAATTTTCTTGTCAGATACAAGCTTTTTGTATATGTCGATTACGTCATCGAGATATTTTTCAGGATCTTCTGCAAGAGCCATCTTTGTTGAAATTATTATGTCAAAGGTTCCGCGGAAGTTGGAAAAGAGTCCCATCTTTTTCTTGAGTATCTCCCTGCTTGCTTTAATCTTATCAAGATCAGCATTTTGATTCGCAACTGTGAAGAAGAGTGCACTTAGCTTTGTTACCCCATCATGCTCCAGAGCACTGATCTTACGTGTGGTTTTCTCATTTGCAAGCTGAAAATCAATAAAGTCCTGAAGTTTCTGTTCCATTTTTGTACCTCCTTTAAAAATCATTATACAAGGAAAAATATATCAAAAATTCAGGGCCAATTCAATTTATTTAAAATACACTTTTTCATTTGACATATATTATGATAAGGATGGAAAATGAAGATAGATATAAATGTATTTTCACGATATATTGAAACGTAGTAATTCTTGAGAGGTATAGTATGATCTACAGTGCATTTGCAAAAGTATATGACCGCATGATGTCCAACATTCCGTATGTGGAATGGACTGATTATCTGATCACGATGCTGGCATTAAATAATGTGCAGCCGGGAGAGAAGGTTGTTGAACTGGGATGCGGTACCGGTACGGTGACAGAGCTTCTGACAGAGGCCGGACTTCAGATGACAGGAGTGGATATATCCGGTGATATGCTGGAGATGGCCCGTCAGAAAAACACCGAAGCCGGTGGAATAAAATATCTGCAGCAGGATATGAGACAGCTGAAGCTGGAGGAAAAAGCTGACGCCGCCGTCAGTATCTGCGACAGCATGAATTACCTTCTGAAAAAAAGTGATATGCTGTCAGCCCTGAAAGCCGTTCGCAGTAATCTTAAAGAAGATTCGGTTTTTATCTTCGATCTGAAGACAGACCGGTTCTTCAGAAAAAGACTTGGAGACCGCTCATTCAGAGAGGATATGGGAGACTTCTCTTATATATGGAAGAATCACTATTTCCGGGATAAGCATATCCATAAGTACGGAATAAAGATATTTTATAAAGACTCCGGGAAGCAGCCTGATGTGGAGATACATTACCAGAGAGCCTATGATATAGAAGAAATATCCGGGCTGGTACTGGAGGCGGGATTCGTTGATGTTACATTTTATGAAGCATTCACATATAGTGCCCCCACCAGCCGCAGTGACAGATACTATATCGTATGCCATACGTAAACAAGTACATAACGCCTCGCGATTGACAAATACTTTTCGAGACCATTTCGGGTCTCGGTGCTTAGCGATTCGCGAGTACAAAGTACGAAGCGAGAGCTTAGCAAGCGAAGCGGCCGTTAGGGGGCGAACAGTCCAGTGAACTGTTCGCAAACTGAGCGGAAGCGATGTCGAGAAAAGTATTATGTCATATGCGAGGCGAATACTAAAAAGTCACTTGCTCGGCGTATCAGGAATATTTATATCAAAAGCAAGGCAATTACTTACAACAGTTGACGTATACAAATATTGCGTTGTAAAATATATAAGTTAAGAACAGATGGGGAAGATGCCATTTTACGGCACTTTGAAGGATAGGAGTATTATATGTCTGATTGGATAGTAATAGTAGATGATGACCCTATAAATCTGAAGGTTGCGGGTCAGATACTCAGTAAAAATGATATGCGTGTAACAGGCCTGAAATCCGGAAGAGAACTTCTGAAATTCATGGAAGATAATCATCCGAGCCTTATTCTTCTGGACATTGTCATGCCGGAGATGGATGGCTTTCAGACACTGGAAAAGCTCAGAGCTTATGAGCAGGAAGCACAGCTGGAGGAAACTCCGGTTATCTTTCTGACGGCAGAAGGCAATAAGAGTATGGAAACGCGAGGCTTTGAAATGGGCGTTGCGGATTTCATACGTAAACCATTTGATGCCGATGTACTTGTTAAACGTATAGGAAATGTACTCACCCGTCAGGGACAGTTAAACAGGTTCCAGATGGAAGCAACTATAGATAAACTTACAGGGCTTCTTAATAAGGGAGCCGTAGAGGAGAAACTGGATGCGCTGTGCAGGCGTAAGTCCGGTTATCTTATGATGATCGACCTTGATTCCTTCAAACTGGTAAATGATATTTACGGTCATGAGATGGGAGACAAGGTCCTTGTTGTATTTGCGGATATACTTAAGGAGGCGTTAGGCGAGGAAAGTATTATCGGCAGGATTGGCGGCGACGAGTTCGTTGCATTTGCTCCGGACTTTCAAAGAGAAAATAAGATCAGAAAAATATCAGTGGATATGAATGCACAGCTTGTCAGAAGTTCTAAGTGCCTTATGGGTGAAGAGATGGAAATCCCCATAGGAATATCAATAGGTGCGGTTTTTTCGCCGGGACACGGTGCAGACTATAATGAAGTGATAAAGAAAGCCGATAAGGCTCTGTATAAGGTGAAAGAAAACGGAAAGCACGGTTATGCACTTTATGACAGTGATTCTGAGGAGGATTCGGAGGAAATCAGTCTGAAGAATCTGTCTATGATCCTTTCAGAGAGAAATGTTTCAAACTCTGCTCTGAAGCTGGATAAGAATTCCTTTATAAATGTATATAGATTTATCATGAGATATATCATGAGATATCACAGGGATGCATGTAAGCTTCTGTTCACCCTGACATCCAAAAGTGAGATTCCGGATGAATACTATGATGAAAATTGTGAAGAGTTCGGAAATCATGTGAGTAAGCTGCTTAGAAAGAGTGATCTTCTGGTGCAGTTTAAGAAGAATCAGTATTTTGTATTTCTTACAGATATAAAAGAAGAGGCCATAGCCCAGGTGGTGGGAAATGTGATCAGAACCTGGAGAGAAAAACACGGAGAGGATCTGGTCATAACCTATGAGGTGGAATATCTGAAGTCGGAAGAGATTGAAAAGAGCGACGGTAACCAGCTGTGGGTGGTTGTAGTTGATGATGATATTATGAATCTCAAGGTTGCAGGACATGTTCTCAGCAAAAATAATATGAAGGTTACAACCCTTACTTCAGGAGAGGAGCTTCTTGAATTTCTTAGTGATAAGCGTCCGGATCTTATACTTCTTGATGTAAATATGCCCGGTATGGATGGATTTGAAACCATACAGAAACTCAGGGGTGAGGAGTCGGAGATAGCGGAGATACCTGTTGTATTCCTGACGGGAGATAATGATGTAGATGCTGAGAAAAAAGGTCTCAGCCTCGGAGCCATGGACTTTATACGTAAGCCATTTGTAGCTGAGGTTCTGACTCTCAGAGTAAAGCAGATAGTTGAACTCCTCAGACTTCAGAGACATCTCTCTGATGAGGTTGCAAGAAAAACAAAGGAAAATGAACAGCTGTTCCTGAATGTCGTAAGCTCCCTTGCAGGAGCCATAGATGCGAAGGATACATATACGAACGGACACTCCAGCAGAGTGGCTGAGTATTCAAAGGAAATAGCAAGAAGATACGGCTATAACATGAAGGAACAGAGCGATATATATATTATGGGTCTGCTTCATGATGTAGGAAAGATTGGTGTTCCGGATGCCGTCATAAATAAACCGGGAGCCCTGACTGATGAAGAGTTTGAATATATCAAAAAGCATCCGGTGGTTGGTTCACAGATACTTAAAAATATAAAGGAAATGCCGAAGCTGGCTGTAGGAGCACGCTGGCATCATGAGAGATTTGGCGGCGGCGGTTATCCGGATAACCTGGTGGGAGAAGAGATTCCGGAGGAGGCTCGTATTATAGCAGTTGCAGATGCTTATGATGCTATGACAAGTAATCGTAGCTATAGAAATGTTATGTCACAGGAAAAGGTCAGACAGGAGATTGTTAATGGAATCGGAACTCAGTTTGACCCGAGATTTGCAGATATTATGCTGAAAATGATAGACGAAGATACTGAGTATACCATGAGAGAAGAGTAGTATAGGTAAGGGCTATGAAAAGGAACTGGAAAACACTGATACTTACATTATCGGTTACATTTGTTCTGATGATTCTTCTTGTTATTTTTACGACAAGAACTATTTACAGAACGGCATTTTCATATGTAAATGAGCTCGGTGACGACAAGACCATGGCCATTACCGCGGATCTGGAGAATTATCTGGAAAATGCAAAGTCTGTTCTCTGGGTTGCGGCAGATTCTGTGGATCATATGGTATCAAAGGGTGCAACGACTGATGATATAGTTGAGTATATAACAAGAGAGTCAACGAATACAGAGGCTCAGTTTGATGAAAGCTATACAGGACTGTATGGTGTGATCGACGGAACTTATGTGGACGGTGTTGGCTGGGTGCCGCCTGATGATTATGATCCTACGAAAAGAGACTGGTATAAGACCACCGTCAGGGCGAAGGGAGAAACTGTTATTGTCTCACCCTATGTGGATGCACAGACAGGAAACGTTATCATTTCCATAGGAAAAAGTCTGTCCGATCCGAAGAATGCACTGGCTATGGATCTGACCCTCAGCGGCGTTCAGGAGATGACGGAAGGTATAGAGATAAACGGCTGCGGCTATGGCTTTATACTGAACAGTGACGGAATGGTCATCGCTCATAAGGATAAAAATGAGAACGGAAAATATTATAATAAGCTTGATAACAGAAAGAAGCTTTATGAAAAGGCCATGTCTGTGGGCAAGGGTAATTTTGAGATGGAGATAGACGGTGAGGAGTGTACCGTTTTCGTTGATACTGTTATGGATCAGTGGCATCTGGTCATCGTAACAGAGTCAAAAGATCTCTTCAGAGAACCTACGAATCTTTTCTGGGTCAGCATAATAATAAACCTTGTGGTATTCACACTCATTTCTATTTTCTATATCTTCGGTTACAGATATGAGAGAAAGATTTACAGGAGAGTAGAGGCGCTGAAGGCGAGCGAACAGAAGCGTGAGTATGAAGCAAAGCTGCTGAAGCTTGAAAAGTCAGCGGCGGATACTGCCAACAAGGCAAAGAGTGATTTTCTGGCGGATATGTCTCATGAGATCCGAACCCCTATCAATGCCGTGCTGGGAATGAATGAAATGATCCTTCAGGAATCGAAGGATGAAGAGATAATAGACTATGCATCAAATATTAAGAGTGCCGGGAATACCCTCCTTTCCATCATTAATACTATTCTTGATTTCTCGAAGATAGAAGACGGAAGGATGCGTCTTGTGCCGGTTGAGTTTGATGTAACAGAGCTGCTGAACGGACTGGTAAATTCCATAAGTGAGCAGGCAAAGGCAAAGAAGCTTGATTTTGAAGTTGAGGTTGATGAGAGCATACCATCCAAGCTCTTCGGTGATGATGTGAGGATCAGTCAGATCATTATGAATCTGCTGACCAACGCAGTCAAGTATACTGAAGAAGGAACAGTGACTCTCAGAATGCTGGATAAATCCTCTGAGGCAGGAAAGGCTCGTCTTCTTGTTGAGGTTGAAGATACCGGTATCGGTATCAAGGAAGAGGATATGGATAAGCTGGCTGTATCCTTCGAAAGAATAGAAGAAAGACGTAACCGTCATATAGAAGGTACGGGACTGGGAATCTCCATCGTTACGAAGCTGCTTGCCATGATGGACAGTGAGCTTAAGGTTGAGAGTGTTTATGGTGAAGGCTCCAAGTTCTATTTCGAACTGAATCTTCAGATTTCCGAAGCCGAACCTATCGGAAAATATGATGAAAAGAACAGAGTGGTTTCAATGGATAAAGAAGATGCAAAACGGCTTCGTGCCCCTAAGGCAAATATCCTTGTGACCGATGATAATAAGATGAACCTGAAGGTGGTGGCAAACCTTCTGAAGCTGTTTGGAATACTTCCTACCAGATGTTCTTCGGGAAAAGAAACCGTGGAGCTGCTGCGTAATAATTCATTTGACCTTATATTCCTTGATCATATGATGCCGGAAATGGATGGCGTTGAAACTCTGAAGGTATTAAAGGAAGAAAATCTTCTGGACGGAGCTCCTGTAATTGCCCTTACTGCAAATGCAGTTGTCGGTGCAAAGGAGCAGTATCTGGAGGCCGGTTTTGATGATTACATTTCCAAGCCTATCAGCACAGCTGCTCTTGAGCAGATTCTGAGAACTTATCTGCCTGAGTCGGTGATTGAAATAGATGATGCTTCCGGAGATGTCAGAGGCTCAGCTGAGGAAGTCGGAACCCAAGATACCGGTTTAGGTGCTGTGGATCCTGTGAATGCTGTGAATGCTGATAATACTGTTATCGGATCATCCGGCGAAGAGTCTCTGATTCAGAAGCTGGAGGAAATGGGACTTAATACATCGGAAGGAATAGCATATTCCGGAGGAGAGGCGGAGTTCTATCTTGAGATAGTTTCAGACTATGCAGATGCCACACAGGAAAAGGCAGCGAACCTTGAGGGCTTCTATAAGGAGGAAGACTGGAAGAATTATAAAATACTGGTGCATTCCATAAAGAGTTCTTCGAAGACCATCGGAGCTGAGGAGCTTTCCGAAAAGGCAAGACTTTTAGAAGAGGCTTCAGGCAGCGAAGATGCAGGTTATGTGAAGGCTAATCATGATGAGTTGATCAGGGAGTTTACCGGCTTATCTGAAAAAATAAAGGAAATCATGTAGGAGAATGACATGTCGATTATGGTGCGGACGGCAACAAGTGTCGAGATGAAAAAAAATAAGAGTATTATCCGTAAGATGTACAGCCGAAAGCAGTTTGATGAGAACATGCTTGAGGTTAACTGGCGCGCGGCCAGAAAACTCTCCAATCTCAGTTACAGATTTTTCCCGAGGGAGGACGGCGTTAAGGGTTATCGTGTCCGTATAGGAGGGACAGTGTCAGAGCTGTCCCTTCCGGATAATGTCAAAGAGGGTGCTGTAATACTCTATATTCACGGAGGCGGATTTGTGAGTGGCAGTGCATCTGCGTCAAGATCGTATGCTTCTGTGCTTGCTAAATATACAGGCTACAGAGTGATCTCTGCAGAATACAGACTCTCTCCGGAAAATAAGTATCCGGACGCACTTGAGGATTGTTACAGCATACTTCGTGTCATAAGGAAGAAGTATCCGGATTACAAGGTTATTATTGCGGGTGAAAGTGCCGGTGGAAATATGAGTATTGCTCTTGCCCTTAAGGCGAGAGACAGAGGTCGGAGGAGTATTGCTGCAGTGATAGCTCACAGTCCTCTCGCGGATCTGACAGGATCTCTGGACAGAAGCGAACATGAGATACGTGATTTCACCATAGTTCCCGGATTTGAGAAACCTATGAGAGAGGCATATGTAGGTCAGCGTGATGCCGAAAGTCCGTATATTTCTCCTATATTTGCAGATTTTCACGGATTTCCTCCCATATTTATTACATGTGATTATAATGAAACACTTTTTGCGGATGCAATGACCATATACAGGAAATGTGTTGATGCCGGAGTACGTGCGGAGGTTGTACAGATGAAGAATGCATTTCATGCATTTGCCACCATGGGTACCAGGACACCGGAAACAGAGCAGATACTTATTGATAATGCGGATTTTATCGATCAGTGTCTCGGGGAGATCAGATTCCTGAAGGCTAAAAATGCATAATATAATTGAAGGAAAAAGGATGTATATAACATTATGAAGAAACTGGAAGGTAGGAAAAAGACCGGATTAAGCATTGGAGAGCTTCTGGTCGGCGGAGTGTTAGGTATAAATTTTATTTTCGGTTTTGCGTGGCCCTTTTTTAAACTGATGACATATGCCGGAAAGAAGAGAGTTACAGCTGTCCAGGATCAGCAAAGTAAAAAACAGAAGGATACCAGTACCAAGAAATGGTTTGAACTGAGGCATACCAAGGTCAATCATCCCAGATACCGTTTCGAGGATGAGTATGAAGCAACAAAGGCCTGGTGCGAGGCTCAGAATATGCAGGATATGTATATAGAAAGTCTTGACGGACTGAAGCTTCATGCTTCTTATTTTCCGGCACATAATGCCGAGAGGATAGTTGTGATGGTTCATGGCTATCGAGGTACCAGCTTTGGAAGTATTGCTCATATAGCAAAGCTTCTTCATGATAACAGATGTGACCTTCTGTTTGTGGATCAGAGATGCTGTGGAAACAGCGAAGGAAAGTACATCACCTTCGGCGCAAAGGAACAGCTGGATGTATATGAGTGGGTACATTATATAAATGACCTTAACGGTAATTCGGAGGATGGAAAGAAGCTTCCCATCTATCTGTATGGTCAGTCCATGGGAGCAACTACAGTACTCCTTGCCGCAGGACACAGACTTCCTGAGGAAGTGAAGGGCGTGATTGCAGATGCCGGATATCATAATATGAAACAGCAGCTAAGTGATATAGCTTCGGGCTGGTTTCATCTCAGATGGATAGACTTTCTGCTTTATAGGGTAGATATTTACTGCCGTGTTTTTGCAGGCTTTTCCATGAAAGAGACGGATGTTACAAATGCTTTGAAAAAAAATAAGCTTCCGGTCCTGTTTTTCCACGGAGTGGATGATACATATGTATGGCCAAGTAACTCGGTGCATAATTATGAGATATGTACCGCAAAAAAGAAGCTCATTCTTATACCTCATGCAAGACATCTTTGCTGCTCATATGTGGACCCTAAAAAGTATAATAAGGCTGTTCTCACTTTTTTTGAGAAGACAAAATGAAATCTTAGACCACACATATCAAACACATTTTACGATAGTGTTCGATATGTTGTGGTCAATTTTTTATGATGTGTTCATTAAGTCCAAAGGGGTATGGTAATTTCAAAATGAATGTGTTAAGTTCTCCTTCGAAAGAGATAAGGTTTTAAGAAGGAGAGTTATTTATGAGAAAAGAGTACCCGCTGACAGCGGCGCAGAAGATGCATTATGACTGGATTAAGGAATACAAAACACAGCAGGTTTCGGGAGTGAGTATCGTAGCTTCACTGAAGGCTGAACTGGACTTCGGACTATTAAAGAAATGTATTCAGCTTGAGATAGAGCGTTACGGATGCATGAGGCTTCGTTTTACAAAGCCTGATAAGGACGGAAATATAAAGCAGTACATTGTTGCAAAGGATACAAGAGATATCCCCCTTAAGGATCTTTCGGGAATGTCACTTGCTGAGGCGGATGACCTGATGCAGCAATGGGCATATCAGACACTGGACGGTGACGATATACCGATGTGTGAGATATATATGATGAAGCTTCCTGAGGGATTCAACGGATTCTTCATCCACATGGATCACAGACTTATAGATTCCTGCGGACTTGTGGTCATGGTAAATGATCTGATGCAGCTCTACACTCATTACAGATTCGGTACTGATTATCCACAGGATCTTGCGGATTTTGAAGAGGTACTTGAATCTGATCTTAAGAAAGCAAACAGCGATAAGCGTTTCGCTAAGGATAAAAAATTCTGGGACGACCAGTTGGATGAGCTGGGAGAACCTCTCTACTCTGACATTCAGGGTCCATCGGTTCTTGAGGCTGCAAGAAAGAAGCATAAAAATAAAAAGCTTCGTGCTGCAGATATCGAACGAAAGGAACTCTTCGTTGCAGTTAAGGATTATGTGCTTGAGCCGGAGCCTACAAAGTGGCTGGCCCATTTCTGCATGAACCATCAGCTGTCTATGACGAACCTCCTTCTCCTCGGAATACGTACTTATCTTTCAAAGGTAAATAACGGTCAGGAAGATATCACCATACAGAACTTTATATCAAGACGTTCCACACATAAGGAGTGGACATCGGGAGGAAGCAGAACCATCATGTTCCCTTGCAGAACAGTGATCAGTCCTGACACAGATTTCCTTTCAGCTGCATACGAGATACAGAATATGCAGAATCGTATATATATGCACAGCAATTATGATCCGGCACTCATCATGGATGAGATAAGAAAACGTTACAATACACCGGATGATACAACATATGAAAGCTGTTATCTGACATATCAGCCAATGCCCGTTCGTGTGGATAATCCATTTCTGCAGAGTCTGCAGATGCATTCAAAATGGTTTGCAAACGGAGCTGCAACAAAGAAAATGTATCTTACCGTTTCTCATACAGAGAACGGCGGAATGAACTTTTCTTACCACTATCAGACAGCCAGTCTTACGGAAAAAGATATGGAGCTGCTTTACTATTATATGATGAGAATCCTCTTCAAGGGAATTGCCGAGCCGGATATGACCATCGGTGAGATCATGGAGCAGGTATAAAGCATTTTACGGTTTTATAGATTAAGAAACTATCGATCAGGAAAAATTAAAAGATAAACAGAGTCAGAAAACAAAGATTGAAAAAATCAGAAAGACGAATCAAAAAAGGAGTTAAAAAAATGGATAAGGTAATGGAGTTTAAGAATCTTGTAGCACAGTATTGTGATGTTCCTGCAGAAGAGATGACAGATGATATGCGTTTTCGTGAGGATCTGGGATTTACTTCCCTGGGATTTATGTCATTCCTCGGAGAGCTTGAGGATGAATATGATATAGAACTTGATCAGGATGAAGCAGTGAAGGTTGTAACTATCGGAGACGCACTGGAAATGATGAATTCATTAATGGAGGAATAAAATGAAGACTATAGCAGAGATTTGGAACTCAGCGGTTGATGCTTATGCAAAGCTTCCGGCAGTTCGCTGGCTTGTAAAAAAGGATATTGAAGAAATAAGCTATAAGGAGCTGGATGAGGAGGTCTGTGCAATAAGAAACAGTCTTGCTTCAGAAGGCTTCAGTGGCTCACATATTTCACTTATCGGAACAGCTTCCCGTTACTGGATGGCTGCTTATCTCGGAATAACCACCGGAGATAATGTTGCAGTTCCACTTGATGCAGGACTTCCTGCAGAAGATCTGCTTGAACTCCTTGAGCGTGCCGATGTGGAGGCTCTGTTCCTCAGTCCGAAGCTTAAGGCTCTGGCTGAACAGGTTAAGGAAAAATGTCCGAAGGTACGTAAGATATGGATACTTCAGGAGGAAGCTGCAGATGGTATTGATGCAGTCACTTCTCTTATATCAGTCGGAAAAAATATATCTTCAGATGTTACCTGCGATGCAGATAATATAGCAACTATCATATTTACCTCCGGAACAACGGGAAAGAGCAAGGGCGTTATGCTTACTCAGTCAAATCTTGCTGAGAATGTTATCAATGTTCCGTTTGAATCCGAGCCCGGAAATGTGCTTCTGAGCGTACTTCCTATCCATCATGCATTCTGTCTCGTGATGGACTGGCTCAAGGGATTTACCTGTGGAGCAGTTCTGTGTATCAATGATTCATTCATGCATATGGTACGTAACATGAGCATCTTCAAGCCTGATGTAATGCTTATGGTTCCGCTGATGATCGAGACTATCTATAAGAAGCTTGCGGTATCTGACCCCTCCATACCGAAGCAGGCTCTTTATGAGAACGTATTCGGCGGAAAGCTCCGTATCATATTCACAGGTGGAGCGCATCTGGATCCATTTTATATTGAAAAGTTTGCAGAGTATGGTATAGATGTTCTGGAAGGCTACGGAATGTCAGAGTGTTCGCCGGTTATCAGTAATAATATGCCGCAGTTCCACAAGGCCGGATCCATAGGAAAACCACTGGCAAATGCTGAGATAAAAATTGATGAATCAGGTGAGATCCTTGTAAAGGGAAGCAGCGTAATGAAGGGCTATTACAAGATGCCTGAGGAAACTGCCGAGACTCTGAAGGACGGATGGCTTCATACAGGAGATAAGGGTTATCTCGATGAAGACGGTTTCCTGTTTATCAACGGCCGTGTTAAGAATCTTATCATTCTTTCAAACGGAGAAAATATATCTCCTGAGGAGATAGAGAATAAGCTGGCATTAAATCCGCTGGTTGGTGAGGTTATCGTTACAGGTGAGGAAAATGGACTCATCGCCCGCATCTATCCAGATCAGGATGTGGTTGCAGCTAAGGAGCTGGACGAAGCAACCATAAAGGCCGGCCTTCAGGCTATGCTTGATGAGTATAATAAAAACCAGCCTACATATCGTCAGATAATAGGACTGGTTGTAAGGCAGGAGCCATTTGTAAGAAATGCAACGGGTAAGATAAAGAGAGCTGATGCTGCCCTTTAAGCTTACCGTGTTTATAGATAAGGGAGTACTCCCGACATAAATATCTGCGCCATGATATCGGCTATCTCTTCATCGGGCTGTGCAAAGTTTTCCGCAGTCCATTTGTGGAGTATGCCGATGGTGCTTCCTATAGAACCTGCGATGTAATACGAAAAATGCTCGCTGTTCTGTGTGCCCGTATAATTGTGAGAAACGTTGGTTACGTACTCGTGGAACATGGTGATGGCCTTTTCGAAAAAAGCATCGCCCCTGGGGCTTTGCAGAAGGTTAGCAAGAAATGGATTCTTTTTCGTATATCTGCAGATGGCAATAAAATAAGAATTGCACATATCTTTATCATTTTTAGGATGGAAGCTTTCCATCCATCTGAATATATCCTGTATGGTTTTGTCCTCGGCTGCTTCAACCAGCGCGGGGACATTTTCGTAGTGATTATAAAATGTACTGCGGACTATTCCGGCTTTTTTGATCACGTCGGAAACAGTTATCTTATCTATGTCCTTATCCTTCAGAAGAAGAAAGAATGCGTCGTATATGGCATCCTCCGCGGTGCTGTAACGTTCATCTGATTCATTCATGCTTTTGTACCTCTTACATGTTGAATTTATTTTATGACATACGGAATCCGCTTGTTTTCTGCGAAAACAGCTACTTCCTCATGTTAACCTATGAAACCTATGAAACTTATGCCATTATATCACAATTGTTAATATATACAAAACTATGATATTATATATGTGTCTTTTCGGAGAAGGCAGATAAAAAGTCGGGGGGCTTAAAAGTGGAAGTAAAGGATATATTAAAGGAAGCGAGAGAAAAGTCCGGGATGTCAAAGGATCAGGTTGCGGATGAGCTGCATGTATCGCACCGAACCATTTCCGACTGGGAAAAGGGGAAAACCCTGCCGGATGTTTACAGTGTTATTGAACTGAGTGAGCTGTATCAGATAAGTCTGGACTCTCTTCTCAGGGATGACAGCAGGATGGTGGAGAAGCTGGAGCGTGAGGCACGCTTTGAGAAGGTTAGGAAAATGTATTTTTCCTATGCCATTATATGCGTACTCATGGTAGCAACCTTTGCATTTTATTTTCTCAGTATGATGCATATATCGGGCAGTCTGAAGGTAGACAAATCAAATATCGGAGGAGTGATATTTATCATTGTGATTATTGTTGCCTGCATCTGCAACGCCATACTTCTCTGGCTTGCGGATCATAAAAGATCCATGAGGCTGGGCATCGGTCCCATAGGAATAACCGTTATAATGCTGATCGGAAGCATACTAAATTTTGTTGTGGATCTTTTGGGGACATATCACGAATACTCCGTTGAGGAGATTATTATTCAGGTGGTGGTACTCGTTATCTTTGTGGGGATTTTTATCGCAATTATCAATTCATTTAAGAGTAAGGTCAATAAAAGAGGTGACATGGAATGAAAATACACGGTTTGCAGAAAATGACCCTTCTAGATTTTCCGGGAAAGGTGGCATGTACTGTTTTTCTGGGAGGATGCGAGTTTCGCTGTCCTTTCTGTCATAATTCGGATCTGCTGGATCCCCAGGCCCCGGCTACGATTGAAGAAAACGAGTTTTTTAGATTTCTCGGTGGAAGAGTCGGACTGCTGGACGGGGTAGCCATAACCGGAGGAGAACCGCTTCTCAGAACGGATATAGCGGATTTTATCCGAAGGATCAGGGAAATGGGATTCCTGGTTAAACTGGATACAAACGGTGATCATCCGGACAGGCTGAAGGCTCTGGTGGCAGAGGGACTTATAGACTATGTAGCCATGGATATAAAGAACTCTCACGCAAGATATGCCGAGACTATCGGTGTTCCGGGATATGATATATCCAAAATAGAGGAGAGCGTCCGCTTTCTTCTTACAGATGCGGTTGACTATGAATTCAGAACAACTGTGCTGAGGCAGTTCCATGATGAGGACTCATTTAAGGACATCGCCGACTGGATAAAAGGAGCAAAAAGATACTACCTTCAGGGCTTTGTTGACAGGGAAACTGTTCCCTTTGCGGGGCTTAGTGCTTATGACGAAGAAGAGATGAAGGTGTTCAAAAATATAGTGGAACCCAGCGTAAATCAAGTAGAAATAAGGGGTTATTAAGGGTTTTGATCCCATTTTATATGGCTAAAAAAAGGTACAATATGTAGTGTTTGATTTTTTTTTAACACAACATATTGACTTTTTTTATTTTCGTGTTATAGTGATACTTACGAGCCCGAAAGAGGGGCGATAAAAACCATGAGTATTATTTTGAAAATATAAATATATAAAGGATGGGGAGGTTTTTATGTACCAGGTATTAAAAAGAGACGGGGTAACAGTTGATTTTGATGTATCCAAGATCAGCGCAGCGATCGAGAAGGCTTTTGTGGGATGTGACAAGCAGTATCATCCGACAATTATCGATATGCTGGCCCTCAGAGTAACCAGTGATTTCGAAGGAAAGATCAAGGACGGCGTTATCTCGGTGGAGGATATCCAGGATAGCGTTGAGAAGGTTCTTTCAGAAGCAGGATATGCAGATGTTGCAAAGGCATATATCCTTTACCGTAAGCAGCGTGAGAAGGTTCGTAACGTAAAGAGCGCTATGCTTAACTACAAGGATATTGTGGACAATTATCTTCATATCAATGACTGGAGAGTTAAGGAGAATTCAACAGTTACATACAGTGTAGGAGGTCTGATCCTTTCAAACTCAGGAGCGATAACAGCTAACTACTGGCTGAGCGAGATATATGATCAGGAGATAGCTGAGGCTCACAGAAGTGCAGCTATCCATATTCATGACCTGAGCATGCTTACAGGATATTGTGCAGGATGGTCACTTAAGCAGCTTATCCAGGAAGGTCTTGGCGGAGTAACAGGAAAGATAACATCTGCCCCTGCAGGACATCTTTCAACACTTTGCAACCAGATGGTTAACTTCCTTGGTATCATGCAGAATGAGTGGGCCGGAGCACAGGCATTCTCATCATTCGATACATATCTTGCCCCATTTGTTAAAATAGATAACCTCACACAGAAAGAGGTAAAACAGTGCATACAGTCCTTTATCTTCGGTGTTAATACACCTTCAAGATGGGGTACTCAGTCACCTTTCACAAATATCACTCTTGACTGGACAGTTCCGAGAGATATGGCAGAGGAAAACTGCTGGGTAGGTGGCGAGCAGGTTGACTTCACCTACGGTGACTGCCAGAAGGAAATGGATATGGTTAACAAGGCATTCATCGAGATAATGATCGAGGGTGATGCTAACGGACGTGGATTCCAGTATCCTATTCCTACATATTCAATAACAAAGGACTTCAACTGGGATGAGACAGAGAACAACAAGCTTCTCTTTGAAATGACAGCTAAGTATGGTACACCATACTTCTCAAACTATATTAATTCAGATATGGAGCCAAGCGATGTACGTTCTATGTGCTGCCGTCTGAGACTCGACCTCAGAGAGCTTCGTAAGAAGTCAGGTGGATTCTTCGGAAGTGGTGAGTCAACAGGATCAGTTGGTGTTGTAACCATCAACCTTCCTCGTATCGCTTATCAGGCAAAGAATAAGGAAGACTTCTTTGAGAGACTTGACCGTCTTATGGACATTTCCGCAAGATCTCTTAAGACAAAAAGAACAGTTATTACAAAGCTTCTTGATCTTGGTCTGTATCCATATACAAAGAGATATCTGGGAACATTTAATAACCATTTCTCAACTATCGGACTTATCGGTATGAACGAAGTAGGTCTTAATGCAAACTGGCTTCATAAAGACCTTACAAATAAGGAAACACAGGAGTTTGCAGCAGAAGTACTTAATCATATGAGAGAGAAGCTCAGTGATTATCAGGAGCAGTACGGAGATCTGTACAACCTTGAGGCTACACCTGCTGAGTCAACTACTTATCGTTTTGCTATGCACGATAAGAAGGAGTTCCCTGAGATCATCACAGCAAATCAGAATGGTACACCTTACTATACCAATTCATCACATTTGCCTGTTGGATATACAGAGGATATATTCTCAGCACTTGATGTTCAGGATAATCTTCAGACTCTTTATACATCAGGTACAGTATTCCATGCATTCCTCGGCGAGAAGCTTCCTGACTGGAAGTCAGCAGCAAATCTTGTTCGTAAGATTGCAGAGAATTACAGACTTCCTTACTATACTATGTCACCTACATACTCAGTATGTAAGAACCATGGTTATCTGACAGGAGAGGTTTATGTATGTCCTGACTGCGGTGAGAAGACTGAGGTTTACAGTCGTATCACAGGTTACTATCGTCCGATCCAGAACTGGAATGACGGTAAGACACAGGAATACATGGACAGACTTGAGTATGATATCATGATGAGCAAGCTTACACATGATGGTCCTATGAAGCCTATGGTTTATGATCCGGACAGCGGAAAGGTTGCATCAAACAGCCCTGAACCAAAGGTAGAGGAGCCTGCAGCAAAGGTATCCAATCCTGCAGCTGAGAGTGCAGAAGGTCCTGTAATGTATGTAAAGGATCATTGTCCTAAGTGCAAGGGTGCAGAGCAGAGATTTAAGCTCGCTAAGGTTGATTATAAAGAGGTTAACTGCTCAGAGAATATGGATATAGCAAGAGAACTGAATATCCAGCAGACACCTACCATCATTGATCCTGACGGAACAAGATATGTCGGTGACAATGCTGCAGCTGAGTGGCTGAAGGCACATCAGGCATAAATAGAAAGATTCAAATGATTCAAATGGGGACGGTTCTTCTATGTAACATAGAACTGTCCCTTTTGTAACATATAGATCAGTTGTGAGAGACGCGATTAATAGGTAAATATGGAGGATGACATGTACGATATAGTAGTAGTCGGCGGCGGTCCTGCCGGACTTACGGCTGCCATATACGGACTGAGAAACGGTAAGTCGGTTTTCGTTATAGAGAAGTCGGTCTTCGGCGGACAGATAGTAAACTCTCCGAAGGTTGAGAATATACCGGGTTTTGATAGCATAAGCGGTGACGAGTTTGGTGACAAGCTTCTTGAGCAGGCTATGGGACAGGGTGCAGAGGTTACTCTGGAAAATGTAACTGCAGTCGAGAAGGCTGCTGCATCAGATGGTAGTGGAAAGGATACATTTGTTGTAAAGACAGAAGAAGGCGGAGAGTACGAAGGCCGTACGGTTATTCTTGCAACAGGAACGACTCACAGACTTCTCGGACTTGAAGGAGAAGAGGAGCTGGTAGGAAATGGAATCAGCTTCTGTGCAGTATGTGACGGAGATTTTTACAGAGATAAGAATGTTGTCATGATAGGTGGCGGAAACTCAGCATTTGTTGAGTCTTCACTCCTTGTGGATATAGTCGGAAAGCTTACGATACTTCAGGATATGCCGTTCTTCACTGCAGATCAGAAGCTTCAGGATCAGGTTCTGGGAACCGGAAAAGTTGAAACTCATGTGGGTACAAAAATCCTCGGATACGAGGTAACGGATGGTCCTGATAAGCAGATTACCGGAGTTCGTTATACAGAGAACGGAGAGGAAAAAGTGGCAGAGTGCGACGGAGTATTCCTTGCAGTGGGACTGGTTCCGGAGAATGATGCATTTGCAGGGCTCGCTGACCTGGATGAGAGAGGCTACTTCCTCCCTGAGAACATTTGCCATACAAAAACACCGGGTATCTTTGTAGCAGGTGACTGCTGCACCAAGACACTTCGCCAGGTTGCAACAGCATGCTCCGACGGAGCATATGCAGCGATAGCGGCATGTGATTATATGAAGTGAAACATAGAATGAATATGGAGACATGAATATAGAGATATGAACATAGAGACGTGAATATGGAGACATGAACATGGAGCCGTGAACATGGAGCTGTGAACATGGAGCTGTGAACATGGAGCTGTGAACATGGAGCTGCAAGCAACAATTTTCGCATTTTTATGCCTGAATTGTTGCTTTTTTTATTATATTCAGCCAATAATCAGGAGTTTCGGCAACAATTTTGGTCATTTCAATTAAAATTGTTGCTTTCACCCCTTTATATAGGCCAATAATCAGGAGTTTCGGCAACAAAATCCGGCATTTTATAAATTATTGTTGCTTTCACCCCTTCATAAAGGCCAATAATCAGAAGTGCCCGCTCATCTAAGTACCTGTGGTATAGTAACAATATTTTACCCGCTTATAAGAAATCATTTTAACCAGTTGGTACGTTGACAAAACAGAATGGAAAAAATACACTTATAGAATGAGTATGAATTATATCAAGAAGCGAAACAAGAAGCGAAACAAGAAGCGAAACAAGAAGCGAAACAAGAAGCGAAACAAGAAGCGAAACTTGATGTGAAGCACAGCGCGAATACCGACAACGTGACAAATTTAATAAACTTGAATATACGAAAGAGGTTTGATTCATGAGTAAGATACTTATTATCGAAGATGAAAATGAGATAGCGGATCTTCTGGAGGTTTATCTGACAAATGAAGGTCTGGAGGTTGAGAAAGCGGAGTGTAGTGAGGACGGACTGAAGATTATCGAGACTGATTCGGTGGATCTTCTGATTCTGGATATAATGCTTCCGGATATAGACGGTCTGACGTTATGCAGGCAGCTGAGGGAAACTTATCTTTTTCCAATCATCATGCTGACTGCCAGATCATCGGATATGGATAAGATAAATGGACTCGCCATGGGAGCGGATGATTATATAACAAAACCCTTTAATCCTCTGGAGGTTGTGGCAAGAGTAAAGACACAGCTCCGAAGATATACGAGATATAATGCGGCAGAACCGACAGAGGCTCAGGAGTATGATAAAGACGGACTCTATGTCAGTAAGGATAGTCATATATGTGAGTTATATGGCAAAGAGATACAGCTTACACCTCTGGAGTTTGATATCCTGTGGTATCTCTGCGAACGAAAAGATAAGGTGGTTTCTTCAGAAGAATTGTTTGAAGGAGTCTGGGGTGAAAAGTATATGAATAACAGCAACAATACCGTTATGGCGCATGTTGCAAGGCTCCGCGAGAAGCTGGGAGATGAACCCCGACATCCGAAGTTTGTCAAAACAGTCTGGGGAGTTGGATATAAGATTGAGGGATAATAGAGTGAAGAATGACAGCAAAAGAATGACAGCAGAAAGATAGCAGAATAAAGTATGACAGGATGAAGGAAAATAGATCGAAGGATAACAGGTGAATTGTATGGATAAAAAGAGTGTATGGAAAACCGTATGGGAACCGGCAAAATATCTGGTGATACCTATAATAGTACTGGCTTTGTTCGGTATTATGTTTTATATTATCGACCGCACTTCTGATGGTGGTATTCTTGAAGCGCTGGATAACCGGTTTACTTATTATAATACTTATGATACCCCTGCCGGAACTATCATGTCAGACCGTGCAGTGAACTGGACCGGGCTTAAGCATTTCATAACAAATATTGCCATTATAGTTGTTTTTGTGATTACGGTCATAGTACTGATCATATCGGACATAAGAAATAAAAGAACCGAGAGAGCTTCTGCCAGACGTGCGGCAGGTTATATAGACAGGTTTGTTCTGAGAGAGGAACCTCTTCCTGCAGATATTCCGGAGGCTTACGGTGAAGTATTTGCAAAAATATCAGAGATAAGAAATAAAGAGCAGGTAAGGGAACAGACTCTCCTTGCGGAAACTTCAAGAAAGGATGATCTGGTCACATATCTGGCTCATGATCTGAAAACTCCGCTGACAAGTGTTATCGGATATCTGACCCTTCTGAAGGATGAGGCAAATCTGTCTGAGGAAATGAGGGATCGTTATACGGGTGTTGCGGTTTCCAAGGCCAGAAGACTTGAGGAGCTTGTAAATGAACTCTTTGAAATTACAAGGTACAATATCCACCGCATTGAGCTGGAAAAGGGAAATGTAAATCTGTCCATCATGCTGGAACAGATATTATTCGAGTTCAATCCCATGCTTATGGATAAAAGTCTGTCCTTTGCTACGGATATCGAGAGTAATGTATCAGCCTACGTTGATGTAGACAAGATGGAAAGGATTATAGATAACCTTATAAGAAATGCTGTTTTCTACAGCTATCCGAAAACTGAGATTAAGGTTACTCTTGAAAGGACTGAGGCTGAAAATGAAGCCGGAAGTATGATAAAGCTTGTGGTTGAGAACCGTGGTAAAACCATTTCCAAGGATAAGCTTGGAAGGATATTTGATCAGTTCTTCAGAGCTGATACTTCCAGAAGCTCTGCCACCGGCGGATCGGGACTGGGACTGGCTATAGTAAAACAGCTTGTTACTGCTCATGATGGAAGCATTACTGCAGAAAGTGAAAATGAAACCATACGATTTACGGTGATGATTCCCGGAAAAGCGGCAGAAATAGAAGAAAAACGGTAATTGTAAGAAAATCGTAAGAATTTATTCAGAAATCCCGAAAGATTAAGCTTGAAATATCTGTTAACATGCTGAGCATGGAGGTAAACAGATATGGATAAGTATAGTTATTCGGAACAAAGAAGACAGCAAATTACAGAAAAAAGAAAAGAAAGAATAAGACAGCAAATTACAGAAAAAAGAAAAGAAAGAATAAGACAGAGAAATACAAGACTTGCTATTATTGCACTATTCTGCTTAAGTCTGATTGCAGCCATTGGAGCTTTATCCTATGTTGTAAAGCACGCAGATGAATTTGAAAATATCAGATGTGCCGAGGCTGCCGGATTATCAGACAGTAAAAAAAATGACAATAGCAACAATAAGAACAATAAGAATAATAAAAACAATAACAATATAAATAATGATAATGCTGATAATGCTGAAGATGATGACGAATGGATGCTGACACTTGTAAACAGTAAACATCCGATCCATGATGACTATAAACCGGAGCTTATGGAGCTTTCAAATGGACAGCAGGTTGATTCAAGAATATATCCTGATCTTCAGAGAATGTTCGATGATATGAGAAGTGAGGGACTAAGTCCCGTAGTTGCGTCGGGCTATCGTACAAAGGGATATCAGGAGCAGCTGCTAAATGAAAAGATAGAAGAATTACTTGCCCGGGGATATTCAGAGGGGGATGCTGAAGCCGAGGCGAAAACCTGGGTTGCAGTTCCCGGAACATCGGAGCATCATACAGGACTTGCGGTCGATATTAATTCGGAAGCAACACCAGGTACAGCCAATCCATCAGAGGTTTCCGAACCACTTTATCAATGGTTAGAGGATAATTCTTATCGCTATGGTTTTATACTTCGTTACCCTCCCGGAAAAGAAGACATAACAGGAGTAAATTACGAACCATGGCACTATAGATATGTTGGCGTAGAGAACGCTGAGCAGATACATGAAGACGGATTTACGTTAGAAGAGTATCTGGAAAAATAAGACTTAGGAGTCATCGGGAGTTATCTGATGACTCCATTTTTAGAAGGGGGTTAGGTATGGCATTTTTGGTATATATAATGATTTGTGTGATTTTGCCGAATCTGATATGGCAGGTTAATTGTAAAAACAGAACATCACTGTCCCATGCTGTATGGACATTTGTATTTATGATCTATATAGCACTGGCTCTATATGTAGCAGAGATTGGTTCTTTCTGGGATATGATTTCATATAAAAAGCTCATGGGTTCTATAAATACTGAGCCGTTTGCGCCAGGTGGATTTAAACCGGACGTGCTGAATATAATTATGTTCATGCCACTCGGATTTTTACTTCCACTTAACTGGAGCAGCTTCAGGAGTCTGCGTAAGGTTGCAATAACCGGACTGGGATTCTCAGCACTTATAGAGTTCTTCCAGCTGTTCAATTATAGAATTACGGATGTAGATGATCTCATCATGAATACAATCGGTGCATGTGTGGGATATTTTATATGGACTGTATTCCGAAGATTTGTAAAAAATAAGAGGACTATTGAGAGGATTAAAGCCGAGCCTGTTAAGCTGATCATGATAGGAATTCTCGGAGTGTGCTTCTTCTATAACTGGAGATTTGTCGATGCTATGTCTTTGTAATATCGATCGAAATGTAGTATTATAAAGGAGGAAAAGAGCAGTAGACTTAACGAAGAAGGATACGTAAGTGGGACTTTTAGGACTGATCACAAAAGATATATCTGAAGAGAATGCAGATAAGCGGACGATAGTTGCACTGAGGATTTTATACATCATCGTTTTGCTGTCATTTACCATTGATATGATAATTGCGGGATTTGGTGCATTGAAGCTATATCCCGTAAGGATAGTTATGCTCTTTCTTTCAAATATAATCCTGTTGGTCAGTACTTATAAAACTAAAACGAAACCGGCTTTGATACTGTTCATTTTATTTCTGTTTGCGTGGACAGTCCTTATGATTCCGGTTTATGGCTGGAGTGCCGGTATGCAGAATTACTACATTCCGATACTCATGCTGCTTTTCTTTGCGACACACTCGAAACCGGTATATAAGTTCTTTTATGCAGGACTTGTGCTGGCGGTCAGAATAATGACCATCTTCATATATGGCGGTGTTATATCAGAGGTTTGTATCAGTGATCTTGATAATAAACTGATTCAGATAACAAACATTTCTGCAGTATTCTTCTGTATCATTTTCATATCATATGTTTTCAGCAAGAGAGAGAATGAAGCCGAGAACAAGTTGATGAAGTATAATGACCGACTTAAGAAGGAGGCAAATACAGATCAGCTCACCGGACTCTTCAACAGGAGGAAGGCGGATGAATACTTAAGTGATATTGTTTCGGAAAACAATGGCAGACACTTCAGTGTTGCCATAGGAGATATAGATTTCTTTAAGAAGGTTAATGACACCTATGGCCATGATATCGGTGATATAGTACTGAAGGAAGTGGCCAGGACCATAGAAAACACCAGCAGAAGTGATACATTTGTTGCAAGATGGGGAGGAGAAGAATTCTTGATCGTATTCCTTGATTGTAACGGCGATGATGCATTTATCGCACTTGAAAGACTCAGGAAAACTATTCAGGATACTCCGATTATCATATCGGACATAACCTTGAATATAACAATGACTTTCGGTCTGGCTGAGCTTTCCTTTAAACGAGACGCTGAGGCTACCATAAAACAGGCAGACGAGAAGCTCTATATCGGAAAGCATAATGGAAGAAACCAAGTGGTATATTAGACAGTAAATAAGTGGGGACGGTAATTTCTTTGCCGTCCCCTTATCTGTTTTTACATGAATTTCCGATAATCAGCTCTGGTTCGATGATGACGCATGGGTTAACGTCCTCGCCTCTGATCATTTTGAGCAGGGTTTTAGCAGCAATCTCGCCCAGCCTTTCCTGCGGATGAACTATGGTGGTCAGAGTCAGGTCTGCGATGGTTGAGTATCTAGAATTATCATATCCTGTTATGGATATGTCATCCGGCACCTTGAGTCCGGTTTCTTCTATAGCCTTTATGGCATGCACAGCTATCTGATCGTTGTAGCAGACTACAGCGTCGATGGGCTTTTTTTGTTTGATCATATTCTTCAGACTTGTATAAGGATGTACCTTTCTGTCTTCGGTGAAGTACCAGATTACTTTGTCCGGATCATAAACCATGCCGGCTTCGCTTAAAGCTTTGGCGTAGCCCTTATGCCTGTCCTGCCCCTGACTGTCGTCACTCTTGAAGATTCCGTAGATATTTTTGTGGCCGGTATCAATCAGGTGTTTTGTCAGCAGATATGCACCCTTTTCGTCGTCCATAAGTATGTGTACCTTGTCACGCATGGATTCATAACGTCCCTGGATAAAAACGTAAGGAATCTCATATTCGTCCAGTCTGTTGAACAGGCTCATATGCTTAAGGAACATGTTGCTCTTGCTCGGTTCAATGATTATTCCGTCTACGTCCTTCGTGAGCAGCTCCTCGAGACATTTGATCTCTCCGGATCGTGAGTTGTTTGTATGCTTAAGGATAATGCTGTAACCATTTTCCGAAAGTACGTCGTCTATACCGCTTATAACTTTCGGAAATATATAATCAGACAGATAGGTCAGTATGACTGCTATATTTTTGGAATTTTTTCTGTGTATGGTACGCTCGGATATATATCGTCCGCTTCCGTGAATTGCATAGATGTACCCTTCTTGCTCCAAGATCTCGAGAGCTTTTCTTATTGTTTGACGGCTAACGTTGTAACGAGCGGCGAGAACATTTTCCGAAGGAAGCTTGTCACCAGTATGACTATCCTCTGAGAAAATAAGTTGTCTCAAATCTTCCTCTATATTGGTATATTTTTTAGAAGTTGTCTGTTTTTCCATAACATCATTCCTTTTTTATATACAACTTTATTGCTATAATATAAGCATATATTGGGGGAAATTTCAAGAAAAAACAACTTGGAAATATGTATGTACAAGTTGTACTATTTTTATATAGGCCATATGGCAGATGTACGGAAGATATCAAAAAAACAAAAAGGAGTGGAAAGATGAAGTTTTTTATTGATACTGCAAATGTTGATGACATCAGAAAAGCAAACGATATGGGTGTCATCTGTGGTGTTACCACAAATCCTTCGCTTATCGCAAAGGAGGGAAGGGACTTCACAGAGGTTATCAAGGAGATAACTTCTATAGTTGACGGACCTATAAGCGGAGAAGTAAAGGCGACTACTGTTGATGCAGAGGGAATGATAGCAGAGGGACGTGAGATAGCTGCTATACATCCAAACATGATCGTAAAAATCCCAATGACAGTTGAGGGACTTAAGGCAGTCAAAGTACTTTCGGCAGAGGGAATCAAAACAAATGTTACGCTTATTTTTTCGGCGAACCAGGCGCTTCTTGCAGCAAGAGCGGGAGCTACCTATGTTTCACCGTTCCTCGGTAGACTGGATGATATCAGCTCACCGGGTATCGAGCTTATAGAAGATATAGTACAGATATTCGGAAACTATGATATCTCTACTGAAATCATTGCGGCAAGCATCAGAAATACAGTTCATGTAACAGAGTGTGCGCTTGCCGGAGCAGATATAGCAACTGTGCCTTATGCAGTTATTGAGCAGATGACAAAGCATCCACTGACTGATCAGGGTATCGTAAAGTTCCAGGAAGATTATAAGAAGGTTTTCGGAGAGTAAATATAAATCAAATTCAAGGAGGATTTAAAAATGGAAAATATGCCTATCGTAAAGCTGGGAATCGTAGCAGTGAGCAGGGATTGTTTCCCTATGAGCCTTTCAGAGAGTAGAAGAGAGGCGGTTGTAGCAGAGTATACCAAAACCTATGGTGAGATATATAACTGTAAGACAACAGTTGAAAATGAAGTTGATATGAGAAATGCCCTAAAGGAAGTAAATGAAGCCGGCTGTAATGCCCTCGTTGTATTCCTCGGAAACTTCGGGCCTGAGAGCAGTGAGATACTTCTTGTTAAAGAATTTGCAGGACCATCCATGGTAGTTGCAGCAGCAGAGGAAGCAGGAGATAAGCTCTGTGATGACAGAGGAGATGCATACTGCGGAATGCTGAATGCAAGCTATAATCTCTACCTTAGAAACCTCAAGGCTTACATACCTGAGTATCCTGTGGGAACAGCTGATGAGATAGCAGATATGATAAATGATTTCAAAACTGTCGCCAGAGTAAAGCTTGCACTGAGTGATCTGAAGATCATAGGCTTCGGTCCGAGACCTCAGGACTTCCTTGCATGTAATGCGCCTATCAAGCAACTCTACAATCTGGGAATTGAGATTCAGGAAAACTCCGAGCTTGATCTCTTCGAAGCATTTAACAAGCATGCTGATGATCCTCGTATAGCAGAGGTTGCTGCAGACATGGCCGAGGAGCTTGGCAGCGGAAACAAGAAACCTGAAGTACTGAATAAGCTTGCTCAGTATGAACTGACACTTCTTGACTGGATAGAGGCAAACAAGGGAAGCAGAAGCAATGTTGTTATAGCGGGAAAATGCTGGCCTGCATTCCAGACACAGTTCGGATTTGTTCCTTGCTACGTTAACAGCCGCCTGGCTAAGAGAGGCATCCCTGTATCCTGTGAGGTTGATATCTACGGAGCACTTTCAGAGTATATCGGTCAGATAGTTAGTGATGACGCAGTTACACTTCTTGATATCAATAACTCAGTTCCGAAGGATATGTTCGAGGAGGAGATAAAGGGCAAATTCGATTATGACTATACGATCAAGGATACATTTATGGGATTCCACTGTGGAAATACATGTACAACGAAGCTTGCATTCCATGAGATGAAGAATCAGAAGATTATGGCAAGAACGCTTCCTGAAGAGGTTACTAACGGAACACTTGAGGGTGATCTGATTCCGGGACATGCAACAGTTTACAGACTTCAGAGTACATCTGATTCAAAGCTCAGAGCTTATGTGGCAGAGGGTGAGATACTTCCTGTAAGAACCAGATCATTTGGTTCCATCGGAATCTTTGCAGTGCCTGAGATGGGCAGATTCTACAGACATGTACTTGTTGAGAAGAATTATCCTCATCATGCAGCAATCACATTCCACCATAACGGAAGAATACTCTTCGAGGTATTCAAGTTTATCGGAGTAGAGCTGGATGAGATAGAATATAACCGTCCTGCAGGTGACAGATATCCGTCAGAGAATCCGTTTGCGAGGTAAAAAATATGGGTGTAAAAGAAATTATAGATGAGGGCAGAACTGCAATAGGTATCGAGTTCGGATCAACAAGAATCAAGGCTGTAATGGTTGATGAGTCCGGAGCGGTTCTTGCACAGGGTGGTCACACATGGGAGAATCAGCATATTGACGGCATCTGGACCTATAGTCTGGAGATGATCTGGTCAGGACTTCGGGGTGCATATGCTGAGCTTCGCGAAAATGTAAAAAAAGAATATGGTACTGACATTAAGAAAACAGGTGCCATTGGTTTCAGTGCTATGATGCACGGCTATATGCCATTTGATAAGGACGGCGAGCTTCTGGTTCCTTTCAGAACCTGGAGAAATACAATAACAGCCGAGGCATCCCAGCAGCTTACAAAAGAATTTGATTTTAATATTCCTCAGAGATGGAGCATAGCTCATCTTCATCAGGCCATACTGAATAATGAGGAGCATATCAAGGACGTAGCATATCTCACAACGCTCGCCGGCTATATTCACTGGAAGTTAAGTGGAGAGAAGGTTCTGGGCGTCGGTGATGCATCCGGTATGTTCCCAATCGATAGTAAAACTAATGATTATAATCTGCAATATCTCGAAAAATATGATAAGATTATAGAGTCGTATGATCTGGGTTGGAAGCTTCGGGATATACTGCCGAAGGTACTGGTGGCTGGAGAATTGGCAGGAAAGCTTACGGCTGAGGGAGCAGCACTTCTTGATCCGAGCGGTGCTCTGGAAGCCGGCATACCTATGTGCCCGCCTGAGGGAGACGCAGGAACGGGAATGGTTGCTACAAACAGCGTAGCAGTAAGAACAGGAAATGTATCTGCGGGCACCTCCATATTTATCATGGTAGTTTTGGAGAATGCGCTTAAGAAGATGCACGAGGAATTAGATGTAGTTACAACACCTGATGGTAAGGATGTGGCTATGGTTCACTGCAATAACTGTACGTCGGATATAAATGCATGGATAAATCTATTCCATGAATTCCTTGATGTTATGGGCTATCAGGTAGATAAGGGAGTCATCTATGAGAAGCTGTTCAATCTTGCACTTAAGGGAAGCACTGATTGTGGCGGGCTTGCAGGCTTTAACTATTTTTCAGGCGAACCGATCACAGGATTTACATCAGGCAGACCTGTGTTTATCAGAGATGCTGATGCTGATTTCAGTCTGGCAAACTTTATGAGACTGCATCTGTATTCAGCAGTCAGTACGCTCAAGGTCGGACTTGATATACTCCTTAAGGAAGAAGATGTAAAGGTTGAAAAGCTGTACGGACATGGTGGTTTCTTCAAGACAAAGGGTGTTGGACAGAGTATCATGTCAGCGGCTACCGGTGGTCCGGTTACAGTGATGGAAACAGCCGGTGAAGGCGGTGCCTGGGGCATGGGAGTTCTTGCGCTTTATCTGATGGATAAAAGTAAAGAAGGCTCGGATGATAAACCCCTTTCACAGTTCCTGAGCGACAGGATATTTGCAGGAAATGACGGAATCACAGTTACTGCGCCTGAAGATGAAATGATAGGCTTCAACAGGTTTATGGAGACATTTAAGAAAACTATACCTGTTGAAAAAGCGGCAGTTTTAGCATTTGAAAAGAAGGATTAGACTATGTTAGAAGAATTAAAACAGAAGGTTTTTGAAGCAAACATGGAGCTTCCCCAAAGAGGTCTGGTTACATATACATGGGGAAATGTGAGCGGAATCGACAGAGAGTCAGGACTGTTCGTAATAAAGCCAAGTGGAGTTGATTATGAGACCATGACCGCCGATGATATGGTGGTCATGGATCTGGATGGAAATAAGGTTGAGGGAAGGTATAAGCCTTCTTCCGATACACCGACACATCTGGAGCTATATAAGAAATATATCGAGATAGGCGGAGTTGTTCATACACATTCTCCTGAGGCTACATCATGGGCACAGGCAGGAAGAAGCATACCTCTTTACGGAACAACACATGCTGATTATTTCTATGGAGAGATTCCGTGTGCAAGAAGCCTGACACCTGAGGAGATAGATGAGGCCTATGAGAAGAATACCGGTTTGGTTATCATAGAGACCTTCGAAGAGAGAGGACTTAATCCTATGTATACGCCCGGCGTGCTCTGCACAAATCACGGCCCGTTTACCTGGGGTAAGGATGCGGCTGAAGCGGTTCATAATGCAGTAGTTCTGGAGGAGGTTGCTAAGATGGCACTTAAAACAGAGCTCATTAATCCGGATGTCAAGGTTGCGCCGGACTGCATCAGAGATAAGCATTTCTTCCGTAAGCATGGAGCAAATGCATACTATGGACAAAACTGAGAATAAAACACACCAAAAGAAACTTAGTGAAAGATATAAAGGTTACACAAATGATTAAGGTTTTTCTGGTTGAAGACGAATATGCAATAAGAGAAGGAATCAAGAAATCAGTCGATTGGGAGAGTGATGGCTTTGAACTGGTCGGTGAAGCAGGTGACGGTGAGGTTGCTTTTCCGAAGATAATGAAGACGAAGCCGGATATACTCATCACTGATATTCGTATGCCGTTTATGGATGGACTGGAGCTTTCCGGACTTGTGAAGAAGGAGCTCCCGAATATCAAAATAGTTGTACTTAGTGGTTTTGATGATTTTAATTATGCTAAGAAGGCAATAAGCATAGGAGTTGAAGAATATATATTGAAGCCTGTTTCTGGAGAAAGTCTCATGACAGAGCTGAAGCGTATCGCTGAGGATATCAAGGTTCAGCGTCAGGAGGAAGAGGTCAGGACCAGATATATAAAGGACAGAGAAGAGATAAGGATTCTTGAACAGCAGAAGTTCCTTCACGATGTAATAGGAGGCAAGCTGTCTGTTCAGGAGTCTGTTAACCTTGGTAAGAAACTGGAAATTGAGATTACGGCTGCTTTCTATTCAGCTGTTCTTATGCAGGTTTTTCCGAAGTCCGGAGGAACGGTTGAACTGGATGAATATTCGGCAGTCAAGGAAGAAATCTATATAAAAATAAAGGATATGTTTTCTGACGTTGGCGACGTGTATCTGTATGAACAGGTCGGCGACGTTCTCTGCTTTTTAAACACATTGGACAGTCCTGAGGAAATGGAAAGCAAGATTAAGATGGGCATAGATAATATCGCCGGAGTTATGAAGGATTATCCGGATATGAAATACTTTATCTCAGTGGGTAAACCGGTTGAAAGAATCCGTGATATGAATATCTCATATTCGGATGCCAGCAAAAAATTTGCTGAGAGATATATGTATGACGACAGCTTTGTATTCTACGGTGATGAGGAGGATACAAAGGGTTCCAAGGAGGATGTCATAGCCGAAAGAAACAGTACGGCGGATAAAATAGACGTCCTTGATATCAAGAGTATCGATGTCAGTATGATATCTAAGAGGACCATCTATAACTTCATGAAGCATGGAACCATATCAGAGATAGATGACCTGGTTGAAGAGTTTTTTGCAAGTATGGGCAAGGAAGCTGTCGAGTCAGTGATGCTCAGACAGTATGTGCTGGTTGAAGCGCTTCTGAGTGCGGTTTCTCTTATGGAATCCATCGGGCTTTCCAGAGATGATATATCCGAGAAGCTTGGAGAGCTTACAGATCCGGTCAGGTATAACGAATCCGTTGACACGGCTAAGGGTTATGTGAGACGACTCCTTACGGTTATGCTTGAGTATAGAAACAAGCTGTCTGATCAGAGATATTCGGATATAATAGAGAAGGCGCAGGATTATATCAGAGAGAATTATCAGAATGATGATATGTCTCTTCAGACAGTTTCATCACATGTAAATGTAAGCTCCAATCATTTCAGTGCAATTTTCAGAAAAGAAACCGGCAGTACATTTATCGATTATCTGACTAACGTGCGAATGGAAAAAGCGAAGGACATGTTGGTAACTACATCCATGAAAACCTCCGATGTTGGCTTTGAGGTAGGTTACAGAGATCCTCACTATTTCAGTTATATATTTAAAAAGACACAGGGGATGTCACCAAAGGAATACAGAAGGTTGAAGAGGGAATTATAAGCCGGTATTTATGAGTAAAAGCAAAAAAAAGAAAGCAAGCAAGATACAATCTAAATTAATAAAGTATATCTGGATATGCGTCATACCGTTTATCTTCCTGCTGGGCTTTGCCATAGTCAGACTCTACGGATACTATCAGGATTATGATCAGCTGGTAAGAAACATTACCGGTGCAAACGAGTACAGCGTGGACTTCAAGAATGATATGGACGAAGTGATGTACAGGATCATAATCGGAAATGCTAACTGGACTGATGCAGAGGAGAAGCTGGAGGATGATGACCCGAAGGCTCTTATCAGTGACGCGAGAAAACATTTTCAGAAGCTTAAGGAAAATGCAAACGAGGAAAATGTGGTTTCGGATCTGACCGCGCTTATAAAGCTTCTGGGAATTCTGGACGAAAGAGTTGATGATATTCTGGCGAATGTGGAAGAGGGCGGTCACTATGACGAAAATATGGAGATGCTGGATATGAATATCCGCACGCTCACTTCGCTGATTCAGACAGATATTCAGACATATATATATGATGAAGCTACCAATATGGAAAATCTCCGTAAGAAGGTGGCTGATAGTCTCTTACTTACCATCAGAATCATAGTCATTCTTTTTATCGTTATGATAATAGTTATTTACATACTCTCGCACAGGCTTTCCAAGAGGATAACAAAACCTGTGGAGGAGCTCGTCGAGGTTACTGAGAAATTTGCCGGTGGAGATTTCTCCGTATCGTATCATACGGATAGTAACGATGAGATGAAGACTTTGGCAGAGAGCTTTAATACCATGGTCAAGGAGATAGAGACTCTGGTTGAGGATATCCATAAGGAGCAGGAGAATCTGAAGGATGCTGAGCTCAGACTTCTGCAGGAACAGATAAATCCACATTTCCTTTATAATACCCTTGATGCAATACTCTGGATGACTGAGGCCGGCGAGAATCAGAAGGCAATTCAGATCATACAGGAACTTTCAAGATTTTTCAGAATCTCGCTCAGTAAGGGACAGAGCGAGATAACAATAAGTAATGAGAGAGAACACGTAAAGAGTTATCTGGAGATACAGAGATACAGATATCAGGATATACTTGATTATGAGATTGATTTTGATGAGGGAATCCTGGAGTATCATATACAGAAGCTGACACTTCAGCCGATAGTGGAAAATGCGCTCTATCATGGTATCAAGAATAAGCGTGGAAAGGGAATGATAAGAGTTCTCGGAAAAGAAGAAAATGATTCTATCGTTTTCAGCATAATTGATGATGGTATAGGTATGAAAACTGAAGAGCTGGAAAGGCTCAGATCACTTATTGCCGGTCATATAACAGATGATGATCAGAGTGGTTACGGCATGGCAAATGTTGAGAAGCGACTTGAGATGCTGTACGGAGAAGAGTATGGCATGAGTGTTGAGAGTGAGTATGGAGAAGGAACAAAAGTTTTGGTCAGGATACCGAAGACTTAAGGATATGTGAATGAGTGATAAAATAAGTACAGCAAAAAAGAAAGTATATAAAAAACTGATAAGTCTTGTTATGGTGACCCTGCTTT
Source organism: uncultured Lachnospiraceae bacterium (assembly GCA_902781895.1). Taxonomy (GTDB): domain Bacteria; phylum Bacillota; class Clostridia; order Lachnospirales; family Lachnospiraceae; genus Eubacterium_Q. The sequence goes on along the minus strand of CACZLA010000001.1, from coordinate 21,738 downwards.
TGCTCAGCGGTTGCGGTTCTGAGAAAAAGGAGAGTAAGGATTCCGAGAAGCAGAAGGAACTCATAACAGTAGGTTTCTCGCAGCTCGGCGCCGAGTCTGACTGGCGTGTTGCAAACACAGAATCTATCAGAAATATTCTTACCAGAGCGAATGGCTTTGAACTTATGTTTGATGATGCTCAGCAGAAGCAGGATAAACAGATACTGGCCATTAGGAATTTTATTCAGCAGGAGGTTGACTTCATAGTTCTTGCGCCTGTAACGGAAACCGGATGGGATACTGTTCTTCAGGAAGCGAAGGATGCCGGAATCCCTGTTATCGTAGTTGACAGAATGGTTGATGTTGAGGATACATATCTCTATACCGCCTGGGTAGGCTCAGACTTCAAGCGTGAAGGTGATCTGGCTTGTGAATGGCTGAATAGTTTTACAGCGAAGAAGGGTATTAATCCGGAGGATCTGAGGATTGTTGATATACAGGGAACGCTTGGTGCGACAGCGCAGATAGGAAGAACCGGAGGACTTGAGAACGCAGCTGCAAAATATGGATGGACTATTCTGGCTGAGGTTCCTGCCGATTATACACAGGCGAAGGGTAAGGAGGTTATGGAATCACTCCTTAAGGAACATGAGGATATCAACGTGGTTTACTGCGAAAATGATAATGAGGCAGTAGGTGCCATAGAAGCAATCGAAGAGTCCGGTCGAAAGGTTGGAACAGATATAGCAAACGGAGAGATACTTATCATATCCTTCGATGCTGCCCATTCGGGACTTAACATGATGAAGGAGGGCAAAATTGCACTGGATGTAGAGTGTAATCCGCTTCAGGGATCCTACCTGAAGGAGCTTATAAACAAGGTAAAAAACGGAGAGGATTTCCAGAAGTATACATATGTAAATGAGAGCGTTTTCGCTGTTGATGATACTGTAAAAAGCGTTCAGATAGATGATGTAGAGTATGATATAACCATATTTTCAGATGAGGTAATAAGAAGCAGAGAATACTAGTGTTTTGACAATTGAATAACATTTTCAACTTTTTTTGTAAAAAATCATAAAAATGGATCGGACATGGTTCTGGTCCATTTTTCTTTGATAAAAATTCTAAAAAAAATCGAAAAATAGTCCGTATCAAATGGTTTTTTATTTTGCTACACTCTACCCATAAGTAACGGAAAAACTTTATAAACTTTATAAAAATGGATGGAGGGTTTTATTTATGAAGAAATTTGGTAGAAAGTTACTTGCAACTCTCGTTGCATCCACAATGGTGCTCTCAATGGCAGCATGTGGTTCATCTGATGACAAGAAATCAGATTCAGGATCTGGCGATACAGAAGCTACTACAGCAGCTGATACTTCCGGTGGAAGCGGCGACCTTATCAAGGTTGGTATCATCAACAACGATCCTAACGAGTCCGGATATCGTACAGCAAACGACAAGGATCTCAAGGCTATGTTCTGTGAGGCTAACGGCTATGATGCATCTTTCGCATACAGCTTAAAGAACGATGAGCAGATCACATCAGCTCAGAAGTTCATCCAGGATGGTGTAGATTATCTGCTTCTTTCAGCAGCTGATACATCAGGTTGGGACAGCGTACTTAAGGATGCTCAGGACGCAGGCGTAAGAGTTATTCTTTTCGACCGTACAATCGATGCAAGCGACAGCCTGTATGAGGCTTCAATCGTATCTGATATGGACAAGGAAGGCGAGACAGCAGCTAACTGGCTTAAGGATCAGAACCTCAGCGAGTACAACATCATCCACCTTCAGGGTGTTATGGGTTCGGCAGCTCAGCAGGGTAGATCAGGAGCACTTGATAAGCTTGCTAAGGACAACGGATGGAACATCGTTCAGCAGCAGACAGCAGAGTGGAATGCAGAGAAGGCTCAGCAGATCGTTCAGTCAGTTATCGACTCAGGTGAGAAGTTCAACGTAATCTATGCAGAGAACGACGATATGGCTAAGGGTGCTGTAGAGGCACTTGACAAGGCTAACATCTCTCACGGTGTTGGAAAAGACGTAGTAGTTATGGGATTTGACTGCAACAAGTGGGCACTTGAAGAGCTCCTTAACAAGAACTGGAACTATGATGGTCAGTGTAATCCTTTCCAGGCTAAGTATATTGATGACGTAATCAAGAAGCTTGAGGCCGGTGAGACACTTTCAGAGAAGACAATCATCATGGAAGAAAAAGGATTTGACGCAACAACTATTACTCAGGAAGACGTAGACAACTACGGAATCTAAGCTGATATAAAACTGAGAGGGGTGCGGCATATACAGATATATGTCGTGCCCTTTTTTAAAGGGTTAAAGAATGAGGTGAAACAGTGAAAGATAAAGCAGTACTTGAACTACACAACATATATAAAAGCTTTCCCGGTGTACGTGCTCTCCAGGCTGTTGATTTTACCTTGCAAGAGGGAGAGATACATGCTCTTATGGGAGAAAACGGAGCAGGTAAGTCTACACTGATCAAGGTCATTACAGGCGTATATGATAAGGAAGAGGGACAGATATTCCTAAAGGGTAAGGAAGGTGAAGTACATATTCATTCACCTCAGGATGCTCAGAATATGGGCATTTCTACAGTTTATCAGGAAATAACACTCTGTCCGAATCTGACAGTTGCAGAGAATATGTTTATCGGAAGAACCAAGGGACATATCCGTAACTGGAAGAAGATGAATGCAGATGCAGATAAGATACTTCAGTCTCTGGACATCCCTGCAAAGGCAACACAGCAGCTTGCCAGCTGTTCACTTGCCGTACAGCAGATGGTTGCCATAGCAAGAGCCGTGGACATGGAGTGTAAGGTTCTGATACTTGATGAGCCTACATCATCTCTTGATGAGAGTGAGGTTCAGAAGCTCTTCGGTCTTATGAGAGACCTGAAAGCAAAGGGTGTAGGAATCATCTTCGTTACACATTTCCTTGACCAGGTTTATGAAGTGTGTGACAAGATAACGGTTTTAAGAGATGGAAAGCTTGTCGGAGAATATGAAATAGAGAGTCTGCCGAGAGTACAGCTGGTATCCAAGATGCTTGGTAAGGAGCTGGATGATCTGTCAGATATCAAGAGCGATGCAAAAGCTTTTGAACAGGATGCGTCTGCTGCACCTGTATTTGAAGCAGAGCAGCTGCAGAGTGACGCCGGAATAAGTCCTTTCAACTTCTACATAAACAAGGGAGAGGTAAACGGCTTTACAGGACTTCTCGGATCAGGACGAAGCGAGAGCGTAAGAGCAATCTTCGGTGCAGACAGAGTTCTGGGCGGTCACGTAAAGATGCATGGAAAGGATATCAAGATATCCAAACCACTGGATGCTATGAAGCACGGTATCGCTTATCTGCCTGAGGACAGAAAGGTGGACGGTATCGTAGGAGACCTTTCGGTTAGAGAGAATATCATCCTGGCATCCCAGGTTTTACGCGGTTTCTTTAAGCCGTATTCAAAATCAAAAACATATAAGCTGGCAGAGGAATATATCGATCTGCTGGATATAAAGACAGCTTCGGCAGATACACCGATCAAGTCACTTTCAGGTGGTAACCAGCAGAAGGTTATACTTGCAAGATGGCTGCTGATGCATCCGGAGTATCTGATACTTGATGAGCCTACCAGAGGTATCGACGTAGGTACCAAGGTAGATATACAGAAGCTGGTTCTGAAGCTTGCATCTGAAGGAATGAGTATCACATTCATTTCCTCTGAAACAGATGAGATGCTTCGTACTTGCTCAAGACTCGTTGTCATGAGAGACCGTAAGATGGTAGGCGAGCTTACAGGCGACGATCTGACACAGAGCGGAATCATGAAGACCATTGCGGGACAGTCAGAAGAAGGAAAGGAGGGTTAAGTAATGGGAAAGAAAAGAATAGCATTTAACAAACAATTACTTATCCCTTTAGCAGCTATAGTAGCACTTGCTATCTTCAATCTGATCGTAGATCCGTCTTTCTTCACTATAACCAAGGGATATAACAGTGATGGTGATCCGGTACTTTCAGGTTATCTCATTACCATACTTGATTATGGCTCAGAGCTTGCCATCCTGGCAATCGGTATGACACTTGTTACCGCTGCTTCAGGCGGACAGGATATCAGTGTTGGTGCAGCTATAGCTATCGCCGGAAGTGTTATCCTGAGAGTCCTTAGGAACGATGATAACACTAATATACTTAGTGCTCCTATAATTGTAGCGTTCCTTTTAGCATGTGTAGTAGCAATGCTCTTCGGTGCATTTAATGGAATTTTGGTGGCGTACTTTAAGATACAACCTATGGTGGCAACGCTGATACTGTTTACTGCAGGACGTTCAATCGCTGCATGGATCAATAACAATGAGCTTCCTATCATAAGCGAGCCATCATTCGGATATTTTGGCGGATATATACCGGGTATTCCTATCCCGACGCCTTTCTTCATAGCGATGATCTGTGTGATCATCATCATGCTCGTGCTGAAGTTTACGACACTCGGCCTCTACACACAGGCTGTAGGTATCAATGAGAGTTCTTCCAGACTGAACGGAATCAATCCTCAGTTCATCAAGTTCCTTTCATTTGTTATCCTGGGACTCTGTGTTGCAGTTGCAGGACTTATAAAGGTCAGCCGTTTGTCAACTATCAACTATTCTGTTATAGCAAAGGATATAGAGATGGATGCCATCCTTGCTGTTGCTCTCGGTGGAAATGCACTCAGCGGCGGTAAGTTCAACATGATAGCATCAATCCTGGGTGCCTACGTTATACAGTTCCTTACAACAACTCTTTACAAGATGAATGTACAGTCAGATGCCCTGTCAGCATACAAGGCAGTGGTAGTTATCCTTCTTGTAGTACTCAGTACACCTGTTGTAAGAAAGAAGCTATCTCAGCTGGGCAAAAAAATATTTCCAAAGAAGGGGGTAGCGTGATATGGGAACAGATGTAAATGTTAAAACAAACGGATCTCAGAAAAAACTTAGCTGGTTCGCCAGAACAAGCGATACGAATCTCCTTCTTACTATCACGATAGTTGTATTCTTCGTGATGTATATAGGTGCCATAGTCTTCCAGGGTGAAGGATTCCTGAAGCCTCAGACCTTCCTGAATATCCTTAATTCCAATTCGGCACTTATCATAACCGCCTGCGGTATGAGTATAGTTATGATCTGCGGCGGAATCGACATCTCAGTCGGTGGTGTGGTTGCACTGGTTAGTATGAGCTGTGCAGTTTATCTGGACTATCATGACGGTAATATCATCGGTGCTATCTTAATAGCAATCGGAATAGGACTTGCATTTGGTATAGTTCAGGGATTCCTTGTGGCTTATCTGGACATACAGCCATTCATAGTTACACTGGCAGGAATGTTCTTTGCGAGAGGTATGACAACCATTGTTCATACAGCTCCGTTTAACGTAGCTAATAAAGCTTTTGTAAAGCTTAAGGATACAAGAGTTACTGTTCCCGGACTTGGTGCAGTGAACAGGAGAGGTGTTTATATAGATGCATATGTAGAGATAGGTGTTATAGTTGCACTTCTCATCGTTGCAATCCTCTTCTTCACCCTCAGATGGACAAGAACAGGAAGAAACTTCTATGCAGTAGGTGGTAACAACCAGAGTGCACTGATGCTTGGAGTGAATGTGAAGAGAACAAAGTTCTTATCTCACGTTATATGCGGACTCCTTGCAGGAATAGCAGGATTTGTATATTTCATGCATGTTGGTTCCGGATCGGCTTCACATGCAACCGGTATGGAAATGAATGCCATAGCATCATCCATCATCGGTGGTACAATGCTTACCGGTGGTGTAGGAAATATAGCCGGAACATTCTTCGGTGTTCTGTCACTTGCCACTATTCAGAATATCGTTGCTTCTGCAGGTCTTGATCAGGCTTGGTGGACTGGAATAACTATAGCTGCCATGCTTTGTGTATTCCTTATAATTCAGAGTCTGGTTATGGCTAAAAAGAAGAAACTCCTTACAAAATAGAAACTATTGGAACTTTTTCATAATCATCCTTTTTTGGTAACCCACCGGGGCGCATCCTCGGTGGGTTATTTGGCTTCTTCGGAGAGTCCTCTGAAGGGGTTTCTTTTTTGACACTTATGCCATAATGTAGTAAAATAGAAGACGATTTTTAAGTGATTTAAGGCAGGTGGAGAGAGATGTCGGAAGGTAGTATCCTGAACCGTATCAGTAATTTATATAATGTCACGACTATCCTCAATTTTGGTGCGCTGTTTACGGACGGTACATCAAATTTTGTTGAACCCTCCGAACCTGATATAGGTGATGATATTACCATTAAATTCCGTACCGCAAGGAACAATGTTGATGGCGTTGATATAGTTGTCGACGGCAGAAGGATTCCTATGACGGTTACGGATTATAATGGTATTTTTGATTATTACAGTGTAAGACTCAAAAGAGTATCTGAAAAGATCAGATATTATTTTGAGGTCCATTCTTCAAATCTGACAGTCATATATAACCGTCTCGGTGTCCTGAAGGAGGTCAATAATGATTATGATTTCCAGATAGTTCCGGGCTTCAAAACTCCGGACTGGGCAAAGGGCGCCGTATTCTATCAGATATATGTGGACAGATTCTGCAACGGAGACAGTACAAATGATGTCCAGACAAATGAATATTTCTATGTTGGAAACGGTGTAAAAAGAGTAGAGAACTGGGATAAGCTTCCCGACAGTATGGATGTGGGAAATTTCTACGGTGGTGATCTGCAGGGTGTCATGAGCAAGCTGGATTACCTGAAGGATCTGGGAGTAGAGGTTATCTATTTCAATCCTATCTTTGTTTCACCGTCAAATCACAAATATGATATTCAGGATTATGATTATATAGATCCTCATTTCGGAAGGATAGTAAAGGATGAGGGAGAGGTTCTGCCCGAGGGTGTAACTGATAATTCACAGGCTACAAAATATATCAGCCGAGTTACCTCTAAGGAGAATCTGGAGGCTTCGAATCAGCTGTTTATAGAGCTGGTGGAGGAGGCCCACAGGAGAGGCATCAGGATAGTGCTGGATGGAGTTTTCAATCATTGCGGTTCCTTCAATAAATGGCTGGACAGAGAGCACATTTATGATCAGAATCCGGAGTACGAGAAGGGCGCATATCTGACAGGCGAAAGTCCTTACAGATCATTTTTCAAATTTCAGGATGAAGGCGCATGGCCGGATAATGGTACCTATAACGGATGGTGGGGACATGATACACTTCCGAAGCTGAATTATGAAGAGTCCGAAAAGCTTTATAATTATATACTTGAGATAGGCCGGAAATGGGTTTCACCGCCATACAATGCAGACGGATGGAGACTTGACGTTGCTGCGGATTTGGGATACTCGGAGGAGTACAATCACAGATTCTGGCGTGATTTCAGAAAGGCAGTAAAAGAAGCAAATCCGAATGCCATAATACTTGCCGAGCATTACGGTAATCCGAAGGCATGGCTGGATGGGCAGGAATGGGATACCATCATGAACTACGGAGCCTTCATGGAGCCTATCACATGGTTCCTTACCGGTGTTGAAAAGCACAGTGATGAGTTCAGAGGTGACTTTCTCGGTAATGCGGATTTCTTCAAGGGTTCCATAAGGAATTATATGTCATATTTCATGTACAACTCACTCTATATAGCAATGAATGAGCTGTCAAATCATGACCATTCCAGATTCCTTACCAGAACAAATCACAGAGTAGGCCGTGTCCAGACAATGGGTGCCGAGTCGGCTGATGAAAGTATAAACAAAGGTTTAATGCGTCTTGCGGTTACATTTCAGATGACCTGGCCGGGTGCTCCGACTATCTATTACGGAGACGAGGCAGGCGTGTGCGGATGGACGGATCCCGATTCCAGAAGAACCTATCCATGGGGACACGAGGATCATGAGCTTATAGCATTTCATAAGTATATGATCGGAATTCATAACAGATATAATACTCTCAGACTCGGATCGCTGAAGTTCCTTCATGGAGAATACAGACTGATAGCCTACGGACGATTTAACAGAGATGAGGCTGTTGCTGTTATCATCAACAGCGATTTCGTGGAAAAAGAAGTCAAGCTTCATGTCAGGGAGCTTGGTGTAAGAAATAATAAGATGATGAAAAGGGTTATGCTCACCACCGAGGAGGGCTATAGTACTGAGGAACAGATGTACATGGTGCAGAACAATGTACTGACTGTTGTGGTTCCGAAGTGCTCCGCATCTGTTTATGTGGTGACAAGGTAGCCCGATATGGTGATTTAAATGGCGGACTTTATATTGCATTCGGAGTATGCTCCCACAGGAGATCAGCCTGAGGCGATAAAATCCATAGTTGATGGTTTCAAAGCAGGAAAGAAGAAACAGACATTACTGGGTGTTACCGGATCGGGAAAAACATTTACAATGGCTAACATCATAAAAGCCCTTGGCAAAAAGACTCTGATAATGTCTCACAACAAAACACTGGCAGCCCAGCTGTATGGAGAGATGAAGTCCTTCTTCCCCGAGAATGCCGTGGAATACTTTGTATCCTACTACGATTATTATCAGCCGGAGGCCTATGTTCCTTCCAGCGATACCTACATAGCAAAGGATTCCTCGGTAAATGATGAAATAGATATGTTAAGACACAGCGCAACATCAGCTCTTGTTGAAAGAGATGATGTTGTTGTTGTCTCATCGGTTTCCTGTATCTACGGTATCGGAAATCCCGAGGATTATAAGTCCATGATGCTGGGACTTCGTCCGGGCATGGCGCTTGACAGAGACGTGCTGATAAGGGAACTGGTGGATATGCAGTACACCAGAAATGAAATGGATTTCAAGAGAAGCACCTTCAGATACAAGGGCGATACGGTTGACATAATACCAGCAAACAAAGACGGAGAGGCAGTAAGAATAGAATTTTTCGGAGATGAGATCGACAGGATATCCGAGTTCGATCCACTTACAGGAGAAATAAAGCGGGACGTTACATTTACATGTATATTTCCTGCTTCTTATTATGTTATAGCACAGGACAAGCTGGAGCGGGCACTTCAGGAGATAGACGAGGAGCTTAGAGAGCGGATCGCATATTTCAAGTCTCATGATAAGCTTTTGGAGGCACAGCGCATACAGGAGCGTACGGAGTTTGATATGGAAATGCTCCGGGAGACGGGATTCTGTTCCGGCATCGAAAACTATACCCGTATACTTGCGGGAGGAAAGCCGGGAGATGCACCTGATACACTGGTGGATTTCTTCGGGGATGATTATCTGCTTATCATAGATGAGTCCCACCAGACTCTGCCCCAGATCAGAGGTATGTTCGGAGGAAATAAAAAGAGAAAGGAAACTCTTATAGATTTCGGATTCAGACTTCCTTCCGCTATGGATAACAGGCCCCTTTGTTTTGAGGAGTTTGAAGACCGGGTGGATAAGATACTATTTGTCTCAGCTACTCCGGGACCCTACGAGGCAGAGCATGAGGAGAATAAAGCAGAGCAGATCATCAGGCCTACGGGACTGCTGGATCCGCCGATAGATGTAAGACCTGTTGCAGGTCAGGTTGATGACCTTTACAGTGAAATATCAAGTGAGGTATCAAAGGGCAACAAGGTTCTTGTTACAACCCTTACGAAACGTATGGCCGAGGAACTGACGGAGTATCTGAGAGGACTGGATGTGAAGGTCAAATATCTCCACTCGGATATAGATACTCTGGAGAGAATGGAAATAGTCCGCGACCTGAGACTTGGTGTTTTTGATGTTCTTGTGGGAATCAACCTGCTCCGTGAAGGACTGGATATTCCGGAGATAACACTGGTTGCCATCCTTGATGCCGATAAGGAAGGCTTCCTTCGTTCGGAGACTTCCCTTATCCAGACAGTGGGAAGAGCTGCGAGAAATGTGGACGGCCATGTTATCATGTACGCCGATACCATAACCGATTCTATGCAGAAAGCCATCGACGAGACAAACAGACGTCGTGAGCTGCAGCAGAAATATAATGAAGAAAACGGAATAACCCCACAGACCATTCGTAAGGCAGTAAGAGAGCTTATCTCCACAAGTCTGAAGGCTGCAGAGGAGGAGGCTGCCGAACGTGGCAACAGAGTGGGTAAGGATCCTGACCTTATGAATAAGAAGGAGCTTGGCAAAGAGATAGACAGGCTTACGAAGAAGATGAACAAGGCTGCTACGGAGCTGAATTTCGAGCTGGCGGCGGTTATTAGAGATGAGTTGATAGAACTGAAAATAAAACTGCGTGATTACGACAAGTAATGACATATGTTTATAGAATTTTCAGTACATTCTCTCGGAGTATCGCTTTCGCTTCCAATCGGGTTCCCTAGCGGACGCTAAGTTCTCAACCACCGAAATCGGTGTCTGAATCACTAAGCGCCGAGACCCTCAAGGCCTCCTCGAGAACGTCTGAAAATTCATTGTCTATGAATTACTGTCGTAATCATGGAAAAGAAAGAGAATTGAGATGAGTGAGATAAAGTATATTACCGTGCAGGGAGCGCGGGAGCACAATTTAAAAAATGTGGATGTGAAGCTTCCGAGAAATAAGTTCATTGTGTTTACCGGACTCTCGGGTTCCGGTAAGTCTTCGCTGGCTTTTGATACCATTTATGCGGAGGGACAGAGACGATATATGGAGTCTCTGTCTTCCTATGCCCGGCAGTTCCTGGGACAGGCTGAGAAGCCGGATGTGGATAAGATAGAGGGACTTTCTCCTGCGATTTCCATCGACCAGAAGTCTACGAATAAGAACCCCCGTTCAACGGTGGGAACCGTGACGGAGATATATGATTATCTCAGACTGCTTTATGCGAGAGTGGGAACTCCCCACTGTCCGAACTGCGGGCGGATCATTGAGAGGCAGACTGTGGATCAGATGGTGGATCAGGTTATGGATATGCCTGAGAAAACGAAGTTCCAGGTGCTTGCACCCGTAGTCAGGGGAAGAAAGGGTACGCATGAGAAGCTTCTTCAGAGAGCAAAGAAGAGCGGCTTCGTAAGAGTCATCGTAGATGGAAATATGTATACCCTGGATGAAGAGATAAAGCTTGAGAAAAATATCAAGCACAGTATAGATATAGTTGTAGACAGACTGGTGATAAAGGAAGGTATCGAGCGGCGTCTTGCCGACTCCATCGAAACTGCACTGAAACAGGCTGAGGGAACTGTAAAGATAGAGGTTATAGACGGAGAGACTTATACATTTTCAGACAGCTTCTCCTGCCCTTACTGCAATGTTTCCATAGATGAGATAGAACCCAGATCCTTCTCCTTTAACAATCCATTTGGCGCCTGTCCGGCATGTACGGGTATCGGCTGGGAAATGCGACTGGATGAGGATCTGATGATTCCGGACAAGTCAAGGACTCTGAATGAAGGAGCCATAGCTGTTCCGGGATGGGCTTCCAGCGGTGACCCGAAGTCCTTTACCCACTCTCTTCTTGTTGCGCTGTCAGAGGCTTATGGCTTTTCCATGGATGTGCCATATCGCGACCTTCCTGAGGAAGCGAGGGATGTGATAATAAACGGAACCCGTGGAAAGAGGGTGGCTATCCATTATCAGAGTCAGAGAACCAGGAGGAGTACATTTACCCATCCCTTTGAAGGTCTTATCGCAAATGTGGAGGAACGCTATAAGTACAGCGGTTCGGAAGCGGTGAAGGCCGAGTATGAATCCTTTATGACATTTACCCCCTGCAAGGTCTGCGGCGGAAAGAGGCTGAAGCCTTCTTCCCTTGCGGTAACTATCGGGGAGAAGAATATATATGATATGACTGAGATGCCGGTGGATGAGCTTTCGGAATATGTTGAGAATCTTCAGCTCACTAAAAGGCAGGAGATGATAGGACGGGACATTCTGAAGGAGATACGTTCCAGACTTAAGTTCATGGTGGATGTGGGACTTAACTATCTTTCCCTGAGTCGTGCCACAGCCACACTTTCAGGTGGTGAGGCGCAGCGTATCAGACTTGCAACCCAGATAGGTTCGGGACTTGTGGGTGTCACATATATTCTGGACGAGCCTTCTATCGGACTTCATCAGAGAGATAATGACAAGCTTATAGCATCCCTGAAAAGACTCCAGAGTCTGGGAAATACACTTATAGTCGTTGAGCATGATGAGGAGACCATGAGGGCGGCGGACTTTATAGTTGATATCGGACCGAGAGCGGGCATACATGGCGGAGAGATCGTGGAAGCCGGTTCTGTGGATGCCCTTATCAAAAATAAAAAATCCATTACCGGTCAGTATCTGAGCGGAGAAGAAATAATACCTGTTCCTTCTGAGAGAAGACAGCCGACCGGTTGGCTGACTGTGCGCGGAGCCAGAGAGAATAATCTGAAGAATATAGATGTGAAGGTTCCTCTTGGGGTGCTCACCGTTGTTACGGGAGTTTCCGGTTCGGGAAAAAGTTCCCTTATAAATGAGGTCCTGAAGAAAAGACTTCTTCGTGATCTGAACCGTGCCAGAGTGAAACCCGGAAAACATGATGATATAGAGGGCTACGATGTACTGGACAAGGTTATCGATATAGATCAGTCTCCTATAGGAAGGACTCCCCGTTCGAATCCTGCAACCTATACAGGAGTATTTGACCTGATAAGAAGTATCTTTGCAGAGACCAGAGATTCAAAGGCCATGGGATATACCAAGGGAAGATTTTCCTTTAATGTTTCCGGCGGAAGGTGCGAGGCCTGCAAGGGTGACGGTATCAATAAGATAGAAATGCATTTCCTTCCTGATATCTATGTTCCCTGTGAGGTCTGCGGAGGAAAAAGATACAACCGTGAGACTCTGGAGGTAAGATATAAGGGTAAGAATATATTTGAAGTGCTGGATATGTCAGTGGATGAGGCCTGTGAATTCTTTGAAGCGGTTCCGTCTATTTACAGAAAGATAAAAACTCTTCAGGATGTGGGACTCGGCTACATCAAGCTGGGGCAGCCTTCAACCACACTTTCAGGTGGAGAGGCTCAGCGTATCAAGCTTGCAACGGAGCTTTCAAAGCGAAGCACAGGAAGTACGATATACATTCTGGATGAACCTACGACGGGACTCCATTTTGATGATGTTAAGAAGCTTCTTCAGATACTTCAGAAGTTTGCGGATAACGGAAATACGGTTGTGGTAATTGAACACAATATGGACGTGATCAAGCAGGCGGACTATATCATAGATATGGGACCTGAAGGTGGAAACGGCGGAGGAACCGTGGTCGCCCAGGGCACCCCGGAGGAGATATCAAAGAAGAGAAAAAGCTATACGGGGAAATATTTGAAGAAGTATCTGTAGGGGGTTATATGATAACGGACGGCGCCTGACGATTAAGGATAACAGAGACGGCGATTTATTTATAAAATATTAAGGAGGAGATTAAGGAAATATGAAAAAAAGGGTTACGAGTGTTTTACTTTCATTTATTATTCTGGTTGCATTAGTAGTTGCTATCGGAAGTGATTCCAGCGCGGCATCCGCTGGATGGGTATGGTCTGATACAGCAAACAACTGGTGGTATGAGACTGAATATGGTTATGCTTCAAATGAATATAGAGATGGCTACTGGTTAAATGATGCTGGCTGGTATGATTCCGCATGGAATGGTAGCTGGCAGAGCGATGGAAATGGCTGGTGGTTCCAGTCAGGGAGCTGGTATGCAGCCGACCAGTGGCTGAAGATAGATGGAAAATGGTATCATTTTAATTCATCTGGATATATGGATGTAAACAAATGGATCGGTTCTGACTATGTCGGAGCTGACGGTGCCTGGACAACAGCACCGGAACCTGCGCCTACTCCGGCTCCTGCAAGGGTAACTAAGTATGGAGATACTATAGTGACGAAATGCGTTACATATGGCATGGGCCGTATTGTAGAGAGCAACGACTATGTCAAGATGTCAGAAGAGAAGGTAACCTTTAAGATAGACAAGAATGAAGGTAGATTTAACACCTTTGAGGATTATATTACGGACAGCAAGATCATGGGTAACGTTAACAAGGCCATAGGCCTCAAAGTTGGCGATACCTTTGAACTGGAATATGATTTCGGCGAAGGTACAAAAAAATATGTCTACACTATCCTGGAAATAAAGTAAAGCGACCACCTGTTCTGACTTTAAAAGGATGACAAATAAAACTGAAACCGTCACACGAATAGTGTGGCGGTTTCTTGCTTATCTTATTATAAAAATGAATACATCAAATGAATGAATTTGAAAAACGGTCAGACTGAATCTGACCGTTTTTCAATATTGCACAAAAAATATTGGTGAATATTACATCAATTTGTGCAATATTAACAACAAAATCGAAAAAAGTATATGCATATTGTTGATTGATTTTGACCGTTTTTGATTGTATAATCGATTTATCAGTGAAATTCACAGAAACTTTGTGTGGTGTATTATTAATGAGGACGGAGGTAGAAAACATGGTATATACCGTAACGTTCAACCCGTCTCTGGACTATATCGTGACTGTCGATGATTTTAGTCTTGGGCTTACCAACCGAACAACAAGTGAGCTGATGCTTCCGGGTGGTAAGGGGATAAATGTATCCATAGTTCTCAGCAATCTGGAGATCGAAAACTCCGCAATATACTTCAGTGCGGGATTTGTTGGAGATGAGATAACCAGAAGAGTTCAGGAGAGCGGCATCAATGCCGAAGAGATCCGCATAAAGGATGGCTGCTCAAGGATCAATCTCAAGCTTAAATCAATAGACGGAACCGAGATAAACGGGATGGGACCTGATATCTCTGAAGATAATATCCGGGAGCTTTATGAGAAGCTGGACAAGATACAGGAAGGCGACACACTTGTGCTTGCGGGAAGCATACCGTCTTCCATGCCTGAGACAATATACAGCGACATCATGGAGCATCTGCAGGGAAAGGGGATAAGAATAGTAGTTGATGCAACAAAAGATCTTCTGCTCAATGTTCTGAAATATAAACCTTTCCTTATCAAGCCCAACAATCATGAGCTTGGTGAGATATTCGGAGTGGAACTGAAAACAAGAGAAAGCGTAGTTCCTTACGCACAGAAGCTTTTGGAAATGGGAGCTGAAAACGTTATCATTTCCATGGCAGGTGAAGGTGCAGTATTTGTTGCATCGGACGGACAGGTTTATCTCAGAGAGGCACCTAAGGGGGTACTGATAAACGGAGTAGGAGCGGGCGACTCGATGGTAGCCGGATTTATTGCAGGATACCTGAATACAGGAGAACTTCTGCATGCATTTAAGATGGGGCTCAGCACAGGTTCAGCGAGTGCATTTTCCGAATACCTGGCAACTAAAGAAGAAGTAGAAAAAGTTTATGCAACTGTTGAATAAGTCAGAATAAGTTAAAAATATGATTTACTTATTATGAAAAAAGGAGGTAGGGATATGAGGATTACAGAACTTCTGGATAAAAGAAGTATTAGTCTCCAGGCGTCACCAAAGACGAAAAGTGAAACCCTTGATATGGCTGTTGACCTTATGGCAGCCAGCGAAAAGATAAAAGATAAGGAAGCCTATAAGAAGCTCGTTTATGCCCGTGAAGAAGAGAGTACCACCGGTGTAGGTGAAGGAATAGCTATTCCTCACGGAAAGGGCGACTGTGTTGAGAAGCCCGGACTTGCAGCTATGGTTATTAAAGACGGAGTTGATTTTGAAGCTCTGGATGATGAACCTGTAAATATACTCTTCCTTATAGCAGCACCTGATACAGAGGATAATGTTCATCTGGATGTGCTTTCAAAGCTTTCTATGATGCTGATGGATGAAGAGTTTAGAAATAATCTTATCAATGCTAAGGATGCAGATGAATTCATGGAGATCATTGATAAGGCAGATGAAGAAAGAGGAAGTGTTGATGAGAGTCTGGCAGAGACCTCTATAGCAGATGATACATCAGGCAGCCTCAAGGTTGTAGCTGTTACATCATGTCCGACTGGTATAGCTCATACATATATGGCAGCTGAAGGTCTTGAGAAGGCAGCCGGAAAAGCCGGAATCAAGATCAAGATCGAAACAAGAGGATCTTCCGGTGCGAAAAATGTACTCACAGATGCAGATATCGCTGCAGCTGACTGTGTAATCGTAACAGCTGATGCAAAGGTTCCTCTTGAGAGATTCAAAGGTAAGAAGCTGATTCAGAGAAAGGTTGCTGATGGAATCAACAAAGCTGATGAGCTTATGGGAATCGTTCAGAACGGAACCGCCGCTGTTTATGAAGGCGGTGACTCAGAAGAGTCAGCAGGTGCATCCTCCGACGAATCAGGTGGAGCAGGACACAAGGTTTATACCTGGCTCATGAGTGGTGTTTCACATATGCTTCCATTCGTTATCGGTGGTGGTATCCTTGTAGCCATAGCATTCCTGATAGATACGATAGCAGGCTACGGTGCAACAGGTGGCGGTGACTTCGGTAGTATCACTCCACTGGCAGCACTCCTTAAATATATCGGTGGTCTTGCTATGGGACTTATGGTTCCGGTTCTTGCAGGTTACATCGCATATGCTATAGCAGACAGACCCGGACTTGCAGTTGGTTTTGTAGGTGGTATCCTTGCATCCAGCGGAAATGCACTTCTTTCAGGATATACATTTGCAGAAGGTGCTCTTGTAGACGGAAAGCCTCTGGGGGCTTTCAGTGAGTTCCTTTCAAAATTTGCTTTCCAGCAGCCTGATGGCGGTAATACAGTTTCCGGATTCCTCGGCGGTATCGTTGCAGGTTTCCTTGCAGGATTCCTTGTACTGGGAATTCAGAAGGTTTGCTCTAAGCTTCCGGCAGCTCTTGATGGACTTAAGCCAACACTTATTTATCCACTTGTTGGTATATTCCTTGAAGGAATAATCATGTGTTTCATTCTCAACCCGCTTATCGGACTTGCAAACACAGGACTTTCAAATATGCTTACATCCATTTCGGATGCAGGAATGATAACAGTACTCGGACTTATTCTGGGTGCGATGATGGCTATCGATATGGGTGGTCCTATCAATAAGGCCGCTTACGTATTCGGTACCGGAATGCTGGCAACAGCATCACAATATCTGGCACAGGGAATCCCAAGCAGTGATCCGAAGGTTGAGGCATGCTACATCGCTATGGCAGCGATCATGGTTGGTGGTATGGTTCCTCCTGTAGGTATCGCACTTGCATGCTGGATATTCCCTAAGAAGTTTACTAAGGCAGAGAGAGGCTCTGCAGTATCTAACGTAGTAATGGGTGCATCATTCATCACTGAGGGTGCTATTCCATTTGCAGCAGCTGATCCTCTTCACGTTATTCCATGTACAATGGTAGGAGCAGGCGTAGCAGGATTCCTTGCAGCACTCTTCAAATGTACACTGATGGCACCACACGGTGGAGTATTCGTTTTCGCAACAGTCGGCAATCCGCTTCTTTACATAGTTGCATGGCTTGTTGGCTCGCTTGTAACATGCTTCATGCTGGGCATCATAAAGAAACCGATAGAACAGTAGAGATTAAATCATAATAAATAATAAGGGAGGTACAAAAATGGTAAGTTTTGAGTATACGATTAAGGATGTGCATGGTATTCATGCAAGACCGGCAACAGATCTTTTCAAGATGACAAAGCAGTATGAGTCAGTTGTTAAGGTTGCAAAGGGAGACAAGGAAGTTCCTTTCAAGGGCGTTATGGGCGTTATGTCTCTTGGCGCTAAGCAGGGCGATACAGTTAAGTTCTCATTCGATGGACCGGATGAGGAGGCTGAGATGGCTGCAGTTAAGGAATTTGTGGAAGCAAACCTTTAAAGTGGTCTATCTGTAATCAGGATACGAAAACAAGGGAATAAATAAATGAGAGATTTGGATTACCTGACGCTTCTCAGTCATGAATTTCCGACAGCAAGAAGCTGTGCGGCTGAAATGATAAATCTCAGGGCTATCCTGTCCCTTCCGAAGGGAAATGAATATTTCTTCTCGGATATACATGGAGAGTACGAAAGCTTTATTCATCTCATTCGCAGTGCGTCCGGAGTTATCAGGGCAAAGATAGAAGACCTGTTCGGAAATCTGATGTCTGAATCGGAGCAGAAAAGGCTTGCGGATCTGATTTATTACCCTACGGAGATGCTTACTGATATGAGACATTCAGGTGTGATTACTGACGGATGGTATCGTGATACCATCCATCAGTTGATTGCACTTTGCAGGGAAGTGGCTTCGAAATACACGAGGTCCAAGGTACGTAAAAGACTTCCCGAGGAATATGGTTATGCTATCGATGAGCTGATCCATACGGATGAATCAGAACCTGATAAAAAACTTTATTACATGGAGATAGTTAACGCTGTTATCGGAGCCGAGGCAGCGGATGATTTTATTGTAGCACTTTCCGAGCTTATCCAGTCTCTTCTTATCGACAATCTTCATATCATCGGTGATATTTTTGACAGAGGTCCCAGGGCGGACTACGTAATGGATGAACTTATGGGTTGTCGTGATGTGGATATCCAGTGGGGAAATCATGACATAAGCTGGATGGGTGCTGCGGCCGGGAACAGAGCATGTATAGCCACTGTTCTCAGGATAGCGACAAATTATAATTCCTTTGATGTGCTTGAGGATGGATACGGAATCAATCTGAGACCGCTCTCCATGTTTGCGGACTCGGTTTATAAAGATGACGAATGTGATTGCTTCAGACCTCATCTGCTGGATGAGAACAAATACGATTCGGTGGAACCGGGGCTTGCCGCAAGAATGTGCAAGGCCATAACCGTTATTGAACTGAAGATAGAGGGACAGCTGATAAAAAGGCATCCGGAGTATGAAATGGATGACAGACTTATGCTGGATAAGATCGATTATTCCACGGGAAATGTGATCATAAACGGCAGGAATTATCAGTTAAAGGACAGCTGCTTTCCCACTATAGATCCGGCGGATCCCTACAAACTTACAGAGGAAGAAAATACTCTGATAGAAACTCTCAGGTATTCCTTCCTTCACAGCAGAAGGCTTCAGAAGCATATCAGATACCTGTATTCTCATGGTTCCATTTACAGGAAATGTAATAATAACCTGCTGTTTCACGGGTGTATCCCCATGAATGAAGACGGCAGCTTTATGGTTATAAAAACTGAAGAAGGAAAAAGAAGCGGAAGAAGTCTTATGGACTACTTCCAGGAAAAGATTATAGATGCGTACTTCCTTGATGAGTATGATGAACCGGAAAGAAAGCAGAGTGCTGTTGATCTTATGTGGTATATGTGGGCCGGCCCTGTGTCGCCGCTTTTCGGTAAAGACAGGATGGCCACATTTGAGCACATTTTCATAGAAGATAAAGAGCTTTCCGTGGAGCATTTCAATCCTTATTATGAATATTCGAAGCAGGAGCAGTATTGCGACAAAATATTTGAAGAGTTTGAAATGGATCCGGATAAATCACACATAATAAACGGTCACGTTCCCGTCAAGGTGGCGAAGGGTGAGAAACCCGTAAAAGCCGGCGGAAAACTGTATGTTATAGACGGCGGACTCTCCAAGGCATATCACAGCAGGACAGGCATAGCAGGCTACACGCTGATCTTCAATTCACATCATCTTGCACTTGCTGAGCATAGAGAGTTTGACAGAAACGGTGATAACACACCGGAAATGTATGTTACGGAAACAATGAAGCACAGGCTTCTTGTAAGGGATACGGATAAGGGAGAAGAAATAAAGAAACAGATATTCGATCTGGAAGAATTGCTGGAATGCTATAACATAGGACTGATCAAGGAGAAGGTCGCAAAAACGTAAACAGAGATTTGTATTACAGATTGTAAGGGAGGTGCTGCGCAGTATGATAATAAAAGAAGGTAAGGCGGTATTCGAGGGAGTAGCTATAGGAAAACTGTCTGTTTATAAAAAAGCGGAGCAGTCAGTCAAGCGTGAGAAGATAACAGATGTTGATGCGGAGATCTCAAGATATGAGGCAGCCAGAGAAACAGCGGTTGAACAGCTTCAGGGTTTATATGATAAAGCCGTAAGGGAAGTTGGTGAAGAAGGTGCCGCAGTATTTGAGGCACATCAGCTTATGGTTGAGGACGGAGACTATATAGATTCCGTAGAAAACATTATCAGAAGTGAGAATGTAAATGCAGAGTATGCCGTTGCACAGACCGGAGACAATTTCCAGAAAATGTTCCTTGAGATGGAGGATGAGTACTTCAGAGGAAGAGCTGCCGATATCAAGGATATAACAGAGAGAGTGATAAATGTTCTTTCAGGTGCAGGCGGTGGCGGTATAGAGAGTGATGAACCTGTGATCGTTGTTGCTGACGATCTTGCTCCATCAGAGACAGTTCAGATGGATAAGGATAAGATACTTTCATTCGTAACGGTTCATGGTTCCGCAAATTCACATACATCCATTCTTGCAAAGACCATGAATATTCCTGCAATCATAAACTGTGATATTCCGCTTACAGACGAGATGGACGGAAGAGAGGCCATCGTTGATGGATTTGAAGGAAAGGTTTATATTGATCCGGATCCCGAGATCCTGGCAGAGAAGAAAAAAATAGTTCTTCAGGAGCAGGAGAAGAAAGCCCTGCTTGAGCAGCTTAAGGGTAAGGAAAATGTAACCTTAGACGGACAGAAGATAAATCTTTACGCAAATATCGGAAACACCAAGGATCTGGCACTGGTGCTGGAGAATGATGCAGGCGGTATCGGACTTTTCCGTTCGGAATTCATTTATCTTGGTTCCGCAACCTATCCTACAGAAGAAGAGCAGTTTGCTATCTATAAGCAGGTGGCACAGACTCTGGCAGGAAAGAAGGTAATTATCCGTACGCTTGATATAGGTGCTGACAAACAGGCTGACTATTTCGAGCTGCCCCACGAAGAGAACCCTGCTATGGGACTTCGTGCAATAAGAATATGTCTTACAAGACCGGAGATATTCAAGACACAGCTGAGAGCAATACTTCGTGCATCGGCATTCGGAAAAATATCCATAATGTTCCCGATGATCATTTCAGTTGATGAAGTGAAAAAGATCAAGAAAATAGTTTCAGAGGTTAAGACCGGTCTGGATGCTGACGGACTTGCATATGATAAAGATATAGAGCTGGGAATCATGATCGAGACACCTGCTGCAGTTATGCTTGCGGAAGAGCTGGCTAAGGAGGTTGACTTCTTCTCAGTAGGAACAAATGATCTTACCCAGTATACACTCGCAATCGACCGTCAGAATCAGAGTCTTGACGAATTCTATGATTCACATCATCCGGGACTGTTGAAGATGCTGAAGATGATAGTAGATGGAGCTCATAAGGGCGGAGCCTGGGCCGGAATATGCGGAGAGCTTGGTTCCGATCTGACACTTACAAAAGAGTTCCTGGCTATGGGCTACGATGAGCTGTCGGTATCACCCGGACGTATCCTTCCACTCAGAAAGATTGTTCTTGAAACAAATGTAACTGAGTACAAGAAGGAAAAGGGAATAGAGTAGTAAATAAATACGATTCCTTATTAAGAATCAAAGCTTTAAATTATTGATTTATGATTAAGAGGTGACAGGATGCCTATTAATGATCGTAAGGCACAAATACTTGAAGTTGTAACAAAAAAAAGAAGTGCAACTGTTCAGGAATTAAAAGAGGAGCTTGGAGTTTCTGAGTCGACTATCAGAAGAGATATAGCAACATTAAACAGGGAAGGAAAACTGATTAAGGTGCATGGCGGTGCCGTTGCACTGG